>JAYUTY010000348.1:0-4082 GCA_043754875.1 Gemmatimonadota bacterium | reverse complement strand
TGATCCGCGAGCTCGGCCCCGTGCTCGCCGGCCTGATGGTCGCGGGCCGAGTGGGTTCGGGGATCGCCGCGCAGCTCGGATCCATGCGCGTGACCGAGCAGATCGACGCGCTGAATACCCTCGGCACCGATCCGATCAAGAAGCTCGTCACGCCGCGCGTGCTCGCGGCGCTGATCATGCTGCCCATCCTGACGATCATCAACGATTTCGTCGGCATCCTCGGCGGCAACCTGATCTCGTCTCTCCTCGTGGGGATTCCGAGTGGGTTGTACTGGCGCACGGTGTGGGAGCAGATCGCCTCCGACGGCTTCACACTCCGCTTCATTCCGAATGACTTCATCCAGGGGATCGTCAAGCCGTTCGTCTTCGGCGGGATCATCTCCATCTCCGCGTGCTACTTCGGGCTCAACACCACCGGCGGAACGGAAGGGGTGGGGCAGAGCACGACACGCACCGTGGTGCTGTCGAGCATTCTCATCCTCGTCGTGGACTACTTCCTGACGCAGATCCTCCTCTCGCTGTTAGGCACGTGAGCGACGAGACGAAGGACGAGACGCCGATCGGCGAGATGCCGAACGTCGAGACGCCGACTGACGAGCGGCGCCACGAAGGGGGGCGTCGCGTCACGGAGCGGAAGGCGGGCAACGTGCGCGCCGCGATCCGGACGGAGCTCGCGAACGACGAACGTCTGGGCGAAGAGGAGTCGATCTCCGACGACTCGGTCGTCGAGGCGGACGCTGCGCCCATCATCGAGCTGTCACACGTGAACCTCGCGTTCGACGCACCCATCCTCGAGGACGTCTCCTTCGTCGCACGGAAGGGTGAGACGATCTGCATCGTCGGCGAGTCCGGGACCGGGAAGAGCACCATGCTCAAGCTGATCCTCCGTTTGCTGGTCCCCGACAAGGGGAAGGTGTGCATCCTCGGCCAGGACATCACGGGGCTGAACTTCGTCGACGCGCTCGAGGTCCGCCAACGCATGGGGATGGTGTTCCAGGGCGCCGCGCTGTTCGACTCGATGTCCGTCTTCGAGAACATTGCCTACCCACTCCGCGAGCACACGACGCTCACGGAAGACGAGATCGTGGCACGGGTGCGCGAGAAGCTCGAGTTCGTGGACCTGGAGCCGGATCGCGTGATGGACCAGCTGCCGTCCGAGCTCTCGGGCGGCATGCGCAAGCGCGTCGGCATCGCGCGCGGCATGGCCGACAATCCCGAGATCATGCTTTACGACGAGCCCACCTCCGGGCTGGATCCGCTCACGACCGGCACGATCACCCGGCTCATCCTCAAGCTGCAGCGAGACCTGGGCGTCACGAGCATCGTCGTGTCGCACGACATCCGTTCGGTCTTCCGGATGGCCACGCGCATTGCCGTTCTGCACGACCGCAAGATCTCGTTCTTCGGCACGCCGGAAGAGATGGCGGCTTCCGACGACCAATACCTTCGCGACTTCCTGGGCGGCTACTAGCAATGAAGCGATCATCGACGATCACCTGGGATCAGCTCCGCGTCGGCCTCGTCGTCCTCCTGGCGGCGGGGGTGATCGGCGTCGCCATCTACAAGCTTGGCAAGTCGGCCAACCTGTTCGCCAAGCGCTATGAGCTGATCGCCTACCTGCCGGATGCGAATGGCCTCAAGATCGGCGGCTCGGTCATGGTCGCCGGTCAGCTCGCCGGCACGGTCAAGACGATCGACTTTCTGCCGGTGGACGCGGACACGACGCGCAACCTCAAGCTCGTGCTCGCGGTCGACGAGAACATCCGCGAGCAGATCCGGCGCGACTCCAAGGGCAAGCTGCGCACGCTCGGCTTGCTTGGCGACAAGGTATTCGACATCACCCCGGGAACGCCGCGCACCGCCGCCCTCGCGGCGGGCGACACCGTCACGATCGCCCAGTCGCTCGACTACGAGGCCGTCATCGCCCAGGCGAGCGCCGCGGTGACCGACATGGTCGCCCTCACCCGCGATGTGCGTTCGATCACGGGCGGCATCGTTCGCGGCGAGGGAACAGTCGGCCAGCTGATGACCAATCGCGCCCTCTACGATGAGCTCAACGGCACGCTCGGGCGTGCCAACGCGATGCTTGGCAAGTTCCAGAATCCCGGCGGAACGATGGGCCGTCTGCTCAACGATCCCACCCTGTACAACAGGTTGACGTCGGTGATCGGGTCCACGGATTCGCTCGTGCTCTCGATCAACTCCAGCAAGGGGACCGCGGGGCTGCTGCTCCGCGACACCACGCTGTATCGCAACCTGGTGGGCATCACCCGGGGCGCCGATTCTCTCATGAAGTCCATCGCCGGCGGGCAGGGCACGGCCGGCAAGCTGCTCACCGACCAGACGCTCTACGATCAGCTCAACAAGCTGGTGACGGACCTCGGCGCGGTGCTCGCCGACGTGCGAAAGGACCCGAGCCGCTACACGAAGGGGATGATCAAGGTCTTCTAGCGTCGAGCGCCTTGCGACACCCCGGACCGCGCGCTAAAATCAGGATTCCGGCACGAATCCTCGCCGTCCGGTCGCGTAGCTCAGCTGGTTAGAGCGCTGCTTTCACACAGCAGAGGTCCGGGGTTCGAATCCCTGCGCGACCACTCCTTGCCCGACCACCCAAGCAGCCCGGCGTCGTCCTCCCCGCAGGCGAAATCGATGTGTCTTCGACTCCTGCGGTCACTCCTCGTGACCGCTTGTTTTTTATTGCCCGGCGTCGCCGTCGCGCAGACGCCGACGACCAAGCCGACGCCGGCCGAAGCCCAGATCCTGCTTCAGACGCGCCCCGACCTCGTGGCGCAGCTTCGCCAGCGGATGATGTCCAGCGGGATGACGCCGGAGCAGATCCGAGCGCGGCTCAAGGCCGAGGGCTATCCCGAGAACATGCTCGACGCCTACATGCCCGGCTCCACGGGAGGCGGCGGCACTCGTCCCTCGGCGACGGTCTATCGCGCCGTCCAGGAGCTGGGCATCGCCGACTCCACCGACGCCGCGGGTGCGCAGCCGCAGGTGCAGTTCCGGGCGGATACGACCCTCCTCTCGCGCACGCAGTCGTACCTGCGCGCCGACACGCTCCGCAACCCGGCTGCGCGTGACTCGGTCCTCCGGTTGATCACGAGCCCGGACTCCGGCTTCGTCATCTTCGGTCTCGACGTCTTCCGCGCGTCCACCTCGCAGTTCCAGGCGAACGTCAACGGTCCCGTCGACGCTGGCTACCGCCTCGGCCCGGGCGATCGCGTCGTTCTGATCCTCACGGGCGACGTCGAGGAGTCCTACCCGCTGGACGTGACTCGCGAAGGCTTCATCGTCATTCCCGAAGTCGGGCAGATCTACGTCAACAACCTCACGCTCGGTGAGGTCGAGTCGATGCTGTATTCGCGACTCGGTCGCGTGTACTCCGGAATCCGGCGAGGCGGCGGCGGCTCCACGCGCTTCTCCCTGAACGTCGCGAAGCTCCGCGCCAATCAGGTGTTCGTCGTCGGCGACGTCCAGCGCCCGGGCAGCTATTCGGTGTCCAGCGCCGGCACGGCCATGACGGCGCTCTACGCCGCGGGCGGCCCGTCGCTCAACGGCTCCCTGCGCCGCGTGGAAGTCCGGCGCGGCGGCCGCACGGTCGATGCGCTCGACGTCTACGATTACCTCATCCGCGGCGACGCATCACACGATGTTCGCCTCCAGTCCGGCGACATCATCTTCGTGCCAGTGCATGGCCCCCGTGCGCGCATCCTGGGGGAGGTCACTCGCCCGGCGACGTACGAGCTCAAGCCAGACGAGTCGCTGCCCCAGCTGCTCGAGGCCTCGGGTGGATTCACAGCCACGGCGGCTCGCCAGCGCGTCCTCATCGAGCGCATCACTCCCGCGGCGGAACGTGCGGCGCCCGGCCGCGAGCGTACGACTGTAGAAGTCTCCTCGGAAGGGCTCGCGAACGGCCTCGGACCGGCCACACCGATCCGCAACGGCGACGTGATCCACGTCTTCGGCATCTCCGAGCGGGTGCGCAATCGAATCGCCGTACGCGGCAACGTGAACACGCCCGGCACCCAGGGACTCACCGCTGGCATGAAGGTGTCGGACGCGTTGCGTGCCGCTGG
>JAYUTY010000347.1:0-11786 GCA_043754875.1 Gemmatimonadota bacterium | reverse complement strand
CGACGAACGGGATCACATTGGTCGCATCGAGTCGCAGCACGTTCTCACGCACTCGCGCCAGCCGAGTGCGCGACGCGTCGCCGGCGTACACGACACCGGCGGTCCGCGCGAGCTCGAGCGACTTGCCACCAGGCGCGGCGCACAGGTCGGCGACCGACGCGCCGCTCGACACGCACGCGTACTGCGTCACCAGCGTCGCCGCGGGATCCTGCAGGTGGAACAGCCCCTGCTTGAACGCGCCGAGCTCGGTGAGCGAGCCCACGCCGCCGCTGAGCACGATGCTGTCGCTCACGAGCGGCGCCTCCTGCGTCGTGACGCCGGCCGTCTCCAGCATCGCCTCGAGCTGCTCGCGCACCACGTGATATGGCCGCGCGACGAGTGGCGCCTCACCATTATTGGCCGCCAGCAGCCCGCGCGTCTCGGCCTCGCCCCACCGCGCCAGCCACCGCGCCACGATCCAGCGCGGATGCGAGTACTCGAGCGCGAGCGCGTCGGTCAGGTCCTCCGGCACCGCGACGACGAGCGACTCGCGCTCGCGGTCGAGCCGGCGCAGCACGGCGTTCCCCAGCTTGCTCGCGCCGATCCCATGACGCCGCTTCACCAGCTCGACGGTCTGCGCGATCGCCGCGTACGCCGGCACGCTGCCCATCGCCAGCAGTTGATACGCGCCAAGCCGCAGCAGGTCGATCACGTCGTAGTCCAGGCGCGCCAGTCCGCCCGACACCCGCTCGGCGAGGATCGCATCGAGCCAGCTCCGGCGACGCAGCATCCCGTACACCAGCTCGCGCGTCCACCGGCGGTCGCGCGGGTCGAGCTTGAGCGTGCGCTTCTCGAAGCTGTGGTCCAGCAGGTCGCCGCCGCGGAGATCGGTGCAGATCTCCGCCGCTGCCGTGCGTGCATCGGTCACGGAGGCGCCAGGTGCCATCGTCACCGGCCGGCGAGGCGCGGTCATGGGTCGAGCATCCCACTCGTCGGCGACGACGGCACCGCGACCTCGCGACGCGGCATCCGCCCCGCGAGGTAGGACAGCCGCCCCGCTTCGACGCCGAGCCGCATCGCCGCCGCCATGCGCACCGGATCGCTCGCGAGCGCGATCGCCGTGTTCATCAGCACGCCGTCGATCCCCTGTTCCATCGCCATCGCCGCGTCACCCGCCGTGCCGAGTCCGGCGTCCACGATGATCGGCACCGAGAGACGATGCTTGATCGTGCGGATCGCGTACGGATTCAGAAGCCCGAGCCCTGAGCCGATCGGCGCGGCGAGCGGCATCACGCTCACGGCGCCTGCGTCTTCGAGGCGAAGCGCGGTGATCAGGTCATCGTTCGTGTACGCCATCACCTTGAACCCTTCCGCAGCGAGCACACGCGTCGCCTCGATCGTCGCCGACGCGTCGGGGAGAAGCGTCTCCTGGTCGCCGATCACTTCCAGCTTGACCCACTCGTTGAACCCGGCCGCGCGCGCGAGCCGCGAGTAGCGGATGGCGTCCTCGGCAGTGTAGCAGCCGGCCGTGTTGGCGAGCAGGAAGTAGCGGCTGGGATCGAGGTGATGGAGGATGCCCTCGTCCTTGCTGCGGTCGAGATCCACGCGCCGCACGGCCACCGTCACCACCTCCGCGCCCGATGCGTCGATCGCGTCGATCATCAGCGCGTTCGTGGCGTACTTGCCCGTGCCCACGAGCAGGCGCGACCGGAACTCGCGGCCGCCCATCACGAACGGCGCGTCCATCACGGCCTCGAGCGTGGACGCCATGCTCAACCGCCGCCCACGAAGTGCACGATCTCCAGCGTGTCACCCTCGGAGAGGGGAAGGGCCGCGTAAGCATCGCGGTCGCGGAGAATCGTCCGATTGAGCTCCACCACCACCATGCGCGGGTCGATCTTCAGCTCGGCGAGAAAGCCCGCGAGCGTCGTCCCCTGCGCCACGTCGCGCCGCTCTCCGTTGACCGTCAGCGCGAGGGTGGACGGATCATGCATCACCGGCGTCGTCATACGACGAAAGATAGTCGCTCGCGGCCCGTTCGGCATTCGGCGCGTCCCAGATGCCGCGGATGACGGCGAGCCCGTGCGCCCCGGCGGAGCGCAGCGCCCGCACGTTGTCCGGCCTGACACCGCCGATGGCGATCACGGGCGCGCTGACGGCCGCACTCAACGCGCGAAGCCACTCGATCCCGCGCTCCGGCGCCCCTGGGTGCGACACGGTCTCGAACACGTGACCCGCCACGAGCCAGTCCGCTCCCGCTTCCGCTGCCGCGACGCCTTCGGCCACGTCATGCACGCTCGCGCCCAGCCGCAGCGTCGGCGCCGCGATGCGCGCGTCGGCAACCGAAAGCGAGCGACTCGTCAGCTGCGCCCCGATCGCCCGCGCCACGAGCGCGACGTCCACGCGGTCGTTCACCACGAGCCACGCTCCGGTGAGCCCCTGCGCCGCGGCCAGCCCCTCCGCGAGCTGTTGCAGCCGCGCCGCCGTCGCGCGGCCGGCGCGGAGGTGCAGGGCGCCGCGTCCGCCCAGCGCGCCCATCACCCCGCACGCGACGTCGATGAAGTCGGCGCGCGCAATGACCTCGTCCGTCGTCACGACGTGCACCACGGGGACCGCGTTGAGAGCGAGTGCCGCACCGAAGGCGATGGTCATCCTCTCCCTACGGAGAGGGCGACGTCGAGATTTCGCTCGAGCGCTGGAACTGGTCGCCTACCGCCACGCCGCGCCCATTGGCCCACTCGGCCGGCGTCAGTCGCCGCTTGCCGGCTGGCTGCACGGCCACGATCCGCACCGCGCCGGCGCCACACGCCACCAGCATCCCGGTGGCGTCCACCGCGAGGATCTGGCCGCCGGAGGCAGTCGAGCCGCGGGGCGCCGTCCGCGCGCCGAACAGCTTCACCTCCGTGCCGTTCACCGTGCTCCACGCGCTGGGCTTGGGGTCATAGGCGCGCACGAGGCGGCTCACCTCGTGCGCGCTGTCGCTCCAGTCCACCTGCGCCATCTCGCGCGTGATCTTCGGCGCGAAGGTGGCGCCGGATTCGTCCTGCTCCTCCGGCGTCACGGCGCCCAGCTCCATCAGCGCGAGCGCCTCGATCAGCGCGTTCGCCCCGATCTCGCTCAGTCGCAGCGACAGCTCGCCCGACGTCTCGTCGTCGAGGATCGGCGTGCGCGCGCGGTGCAGGATCGGGCCGGCGTCGAGCTTCGGCACCATCTGCATGATCGTCACACCCGTCTCGCCGAGCCCGTCGCGGATCGCCGCCTGGATCGGGGCGGCGCCTCGCAGGGCAGGGAGGAGCGACGCGTGGATGTTGAGCGTGCCGAGTCGTGGAAAGTCGATCGCCACTCGCGGCAGGATGTGCCCGTACGCGACCACCACGCTCACGTCCGGCGCCAGCGCGGCGAGCGCAGCCATGAAGTCGTCGCCGCGTGGCTTTTCCGGCTGCAGCACCGGGATCTCCTCGGCGAGCGCCACCTCCTTCACGGGCGACGCCTGGAGCGTGGAGCGCGAGCGTCCCACGGCTCTGTCCGGCTGCGTCACCACACCGACGACGTCGAATCCCTCGCCGAGCAGGGCGCGAAGCGGTGCCGTCGCGAACTCCGGAGTGCCCCAGAAAAGGACGCGCACCCTACAGCTCTTCTTCGGAGTGCTCGTGCTCGCGCAGATCCTCGGGCGTCTCCTGCGAGACGCGGCGGACGTAGCCCGGGTAGTCGTTCACCTGCATCTTCCACTTGGCGAGCGCGGCAGTGCGCTTGAGCACGCTCAGGTAGTCGAGAAAGAGCTTGCCGTCGAGATGATCGATCTCGTGCTGCAGGCAGCGCGCGAGCAGCTCGCTCGCGTCGCGCTCGAATGGTTTTCCATCACGGTCGCGCGCGCGCAGGGTCACCGTCTTCGGCCGCTCGACGTCGGCGTAGATGTCGGGGATGGACAGGCAGCCTTCCTCCGCCTTGCTGCGCGCTGACGACGTCTCGAGGATCTCCGGATTGATGATCACGAACGGATCGTCGTTCACGTCCACCACCGCGAGCCGCTCGGTGCGTCCAACCTGCGGCGTGGCGAGACCGATCCCGCGCGCGTGGTACATCGTCGCGAACATGTCGTCGATCAGGCGCTGCAGCCCGTCGCCGAAATCCGTCACAGGCACAGTCGCCTGCCGGAGGATCGGATCGCCGAGGACGCGGATGTCGAGGATCGCCACGATGCCTCGCTAGCCCTTGGTGCTGCTCGCCGTGGCGCCGCCCGACTCCACCACCCGCGCGATCCGCCCCCGCTCGATGATCAGCCGCGACTCCGCCGACTTGATCGTCACGTGGTCTTCCATCGGACGCGCGGTGCCGCCCTCGGCGGCGACGCTCTCTCTCACGTGGATCACCTCCCCCACGATCCCCCCGCTCGTCACGATCATGTCGCCGCGCTTGATGTTGCGCAGCGTCTCCTCCTGCTTCCGCTTCTGCGCCTGCTGCGGGCGGATGAGCAGGAAGTAGAAGATGCCGAAGATCGCGACGAGCTGGACGATGAATGGCGTCAGGCTGCCGAGATTTCCGCCACCGAACTGGAGGAGCAGGAGTGCGGAGATCGGAGCGAAGTGCGTCATGCGGGAGCCGTCGTGGTGCGGGAGTGGTAGCGCTGGAGCCAGTCGGTGCTCCATGCGTCGAACGTGCCGTCGAGCAGGGCGGTGCGCGCCTCGCGCATCAGCAGCACGAGGAAATGTACATTGTGCAGCGAGAGGAGGCGGAGGCCGAGGATCTCGTCGGCCATGAACAGGTGGCGGATGTAGGCGCGCGAGAAGCGCCGGCAGCAGGCGCAGGCGCACTCCGGATCCAGCGGCAGCTTGTCCGCCCGGAACTCGGCGCGCTTGATGTTGATGCGGCCGTCGCGCCGGAAGAAGGCGCCGTTCCGCCCCATCCGCGTCGGTGCCACGCAGTCGAACAGGTCGACGCCGCGGCGTACCCCCTCCACCAGATCCTCCGGAAAGCCGACCCCCATCAGGTAGCGCGGCCGGTCCTGCGGAAGAACGGCGTCGACGTCCTCCAGGATCCGATACATGTCGGGCTTGGCCTCGCCGACGGACAAGCCGCCGATCCCGAAGCCAGTCCAGTCGCCCATGTCGCGGATCGCGCGAGCAGCCTCGCGCCGCAGGTCGGCGTGGATTCCGCCCTGGACGATCGGGAAGAGTGCCTGCGCGCTGCGTCCCGGGATCGGATCGACGTCGTTCAGCCGCGCGAACTCGGATTGGCAGCGCGCCAGCCAGCGGAGGCTCCGCTCGCTCGCGTCGCGCGCCACGTCGGACTCGCTCTGCCCGGGGATCACGTGGTCGAACTGCATGATGACGTCGGCGCCGAGGTTGCGCTCGATCCGCATCACGCTCTCCGGGGTGAATCGCCGCTTGGAGCCGTCGATGTGGCTGCGGAACTCCACCCCTTCTTCCTCGATCGTGCGCAGCCCGGCCAGCGAGAACACCTGGAAGCCGCCCGAGTCGGTGAGAATCGGCCCCTGCCAGTCCATGAACTCGTGCAGCCCGCCCAGCTCCCGCACCAGCTCGTCGCCGGGCCGCAGGTGCAGGTGATAGGCGTTGGAGAGGATCATCTGCGCATCCATCGCGCGGAGATCGCCGGGGTCGAGCGTCTTCACCGTCGCGAGCGTGCCCACCGCCATGAAGGCCGGCGAGTGCACGACGCCGTGCGGCGTATCGAAGATGCCGGCGCGCGCGGCGCCGACGCTGGCCTGCAGCGTGAAATCGAAGCTGGTCACACGATCACCATCGCGTCGCCGTAGGAGTAGAAGCGGTACCGTTCGGCGATCGCCTCGCGATAGGCGCGCATCGTCAGCGCGTAGCCCGCGTGTGCCGCGACGAGCATGATCAGCGTCGAGCGGGGCAGGTGGAAGTTGGTCACGACGACGTCCACCGCGCGCAGCTGCTGCGGCGGCCGAATGAAGATGCGCGTCTCGCCCTCACCCGGCGCGACGGTGCCGTTCGCCGCCGCTGCGCTCTCGAGCGTGCGTACAGTCGTTGTCCCGACGGCCCACACGCGATGCCCACCCACGCGCGTCTCCTCCCACGCCTGCGCCGTCGCGTCGGGCACGGTGTAGCGCTCCTCATGCATCGCGTGGTCGGCCGGATCGTCGGTCTCCACGGGCTTGAACGTCCCCGCGCCCACGTGGAGCACCACCTCGCCGCGCCTGATGCCGCACTCGTCGATCGCGCGCAGCAGCTCGGCGGTGAAGTGCAGCCCGGCCGTCGGTGCGGCCACCGAGCCGGCCTCCCGCGCGTACACCGTCTGATACCGCTCGACGTCCGCTGCGTCGTCTCCGCGCTCGATGTACGGAGGCAGCGGGATGTGGCCATGCGCCTCGATCGCCTCGTCGAGTGGGCAGTCCGCGTGCAGCTGCACGATCCGCGTGCGCCGCTCGGTCACCTCGAGAATCTCCGCGGTGAACCCGGGCGCAATCTCCACGACGCGACCCGGCTTGAGCTTCCCGCCCGGCGAGACCATTGCCTCGTAGCGCCCGTCGCCGAGCGCGGTGAGAAGGAAAATCTGCGCGGGCGCACCCGAGCCGACGCGCGTGCCGAGCAGCCGCGCCTTCACCACGCGCGACCGGTTGACGACGAGCAGGTCACCCGCATCCATCAGCGTCGGCAAGTCGGTGAAGGTGCGATGCTCGATCCTGCCGAGCGCGCGATTCACGACCATCAACCGGCTCGCGTCGCGCCGAGCGAGCGGCGCCTGCGCGATCAGCTCGGACGGGAGATCGAAGTCGTAATCGGCGGTGAGGAGGCCTGCGGGCATCCTCTCAAGATAACCGGCCGACTGAAACGGCATTTACCGCGGAGGACGCAGAGGGGCAGAGGAGCGCGGAGGACTGCTTTTGATTCGGGTTGCCAGGCGAGGTCTCGTGAGCCGGTGCAGGATGATCGGCTCCGCAACCCAAAAAAAGGCCAGCTCTGATCACGGATCTCGCCCCTTCATCCATCCGTGGCTGTCCGCTGCGTTCCTCTGCCCCTCTGCGTCCTCCGCGGCAAAAGCAGTTCAGCCCCGCCAGAATCACTTCGCTGGCTTCACGACGAACGAGTCGAACTCCGACATGCTATCCGTCTTCGACCACAACCCAACCTTGCCCGACACAGGCGCCGCCATCGTGTACTCGAGCAGCTTCCGCCCATCGAGCCACCCTTCGAGCTGCGTCCCCTTCACCACGATCTTCATGTCGTGCCACGTGTTCATTGGCAGCGGCATGTTCTCCACCCCCTTCTTCACGAACTTGCGCGTCCCCTTGTTGAACGTCCACAGCACCAGGTTGTCCTCCGTGCCATTGAAGCGCACCGTGAGGTAGTCGCCGGTGGGCTGCACGTTGAACAGGATGCCGGCGCACTTGTCGAGCTGCCCGCCCACGAGCTTGAACCGCATCGAGATCTCGCCGTCGTGGAAATCCTCCACATCCTTCGCAACCGCGATCGGGAAGTAGGCGAACGCCTTCACGTTGTCGATGAACTCCTCGTGCCGAGCACCGTAGATCGCTCGCGCCTTCTCGGCCAACCCGCCCGCCGGCTGTCCGCGCTTCCACTCGCGCCCGTCCACGAACACCACGCTCCGCCCGCTGTCCTGCGTCACGGTCCAGTTCCCCACGAGCGGCAGGAAGCGTGTCGGCTCCGCGCCGTTCTTGTCGCCGGCGACGCCGATCGCTATTTCGCGCTGCGCCAGCGCACTGTGCGAGAGCGTCGAGATGCCGAGAAGTGCAACCGAGGCGATTGCGATGGACGAGCGGGAGAAGAGACGCATCTGGGTCAGAGCGAGAAGGTGGATCGGGACGGGGCGCGGCGAAGCAGCCACCACGCGAGCAGGACGAGCGCGGGCCATGCGACGAAGAAGAGGAGCCAGCTCGCGCCGGCCCGCATCACGAGAGGGTACCCCGAGTACGCCGGCTCGTTCTCCGGCGTTGGCGGCCGCCGGCCGGCGAGCTCGTACAGCGTCTCGAGCACGATGGGCGGCGTCGTCGAGCGGCTCATCACTCGCCGTCCACCGAGCGAGTACCAGATCTCGCCGTAACGCGCGTCGGATGCCTCGAACAGCCCGGTCGAGCCCCCGGCCACGTAGCGCGTGTGCACCTCAGGCATCACGCGCCTGAGCTTTCGCAGCACGCCGCGCTCCAGATCTGCCAACCGCGGATCCTCGGCCGCCAGGTGCACCTCGACATCCAGCCGGCCACGGATGTCGGCCAGCGCGCGCTCGTCGGCGCGCGCGAACGAGTTTCGCCGGTCCTCGCTCACGTCGCGCGACATGCGCATCGATGCCACAGCCACGGTGCACGCCGCCGCGAGCGCCACGCTCGCCAATACGCGTGCCAGCACCTCGCGCCGCCGCCGCGCGAATGGCAGCGTCACCGCCGCGAGGGCGACGAGCGCCGCCGTGACCACCAGCGTCGCGATGATCACGGCCGCCGAAAGCTCCCCGTGCTCGAACACACGCAGTGCCGCCTCGGGAGTGAACTCGGCGAGCCGCTGCACCAGCCCGCCACGGACCGCGGCCATGAAGTCGAGCGCCCATGTGGCGAGTGTGACCCCGAGCGCCACGATCGCCGCCGTGCTGGCGCTCTCGGTGAGTGCCGCGGCCGCGAGCCCCACCGCCGCCGTGACCAGCGCGCGGAGCAGATGCCCGAGTACCACTGCGCCGACCTCGCCTGCGTCGAGATGTCCGCCGTGCGCGCGCCAGAGCAGGAGCGCCACGAAGGCAGGAATCATCGCGATCATCCAACCCACCACGAGCACCGCGAGCTTCGCGAGCAGGAGCGACAGCGGCCGGACGCCGCTCTGGAGGACGAGCGCGAGCCCTCCATTCTCCTTCTCCGCCGCGAGCATCCGGATCGCGACGAATGGCAGCAGCAGCGTCGCCGCGATCGCGTACGCGCCGAACAGCGGGACGACGAAGCCGTCGAGTGGGCTCAGCCCCTGCGAGAGCGCCGCCGGCCCGCCCGCGCCACCGCTGACCTCCGAGTACGACGAGACCGCCGTGAGAAACGCATGCCCCACGAGTGGGCCGAGCGCGAGCAGCAGCAGCCAGTACGCTCGCGCCGCGATCAGCTCGCGAAGCTCCTTCTTCAGGAGCAGGAGTGGGCTACGTGAGCGCAAGGAAGAGCGCCTCCACGTCGCCGTCGGGCAGGCCGGCCGCTTCTCGCAGCTCGTCGAGTGTCCCCTCGGCGACGATCCGCCCATCGTCGAGCAGCGCGATCCGGTCGCACACGCGCGGCGCATCCGCGAGCTGGTGCAGCGAGAGCACGATCGTGCGCCCGGTCGCCGCTTCGGCGCGGAGCAATGCGGCCACGTCGCGCAGTTGGCGCAGGTCCAGGCCGTCGAATGGCTCGTCCAGCAGCAGCACCGGCTGCGTCGCGAGGAGCGCGAGTGCCAGCAGCAGCCGCTTTCGCTCTCCCTTCGACAGCTCGCGCACGAGTCGGCCGAGGAGCGCGTCGAGATGCACCTCTCGCACGCGCGCGCCCGCCTCGCCCTCGCCGCGGCCATGAAGGGCGCGCCACGTCGCGATGACGGAAGCCACCCGCTGGTCGGCCCACGGTGTGATGCCGTCGGGAAGACAGAACATCGTGGCCGCGCGCGCCGCAGGCGTGAGTCGCACCTCGTCGAGAAGTGCCTCGCCCGCGTCGGCCGCCAGCAGCCCCGCCGCGCAGGCGAGGAGTGTGCTCTTGCCCGAGCCGTTCGGTCCGATGATACCGAGCACCTCGCCCGGTCGCGCGACGAAGCCGGCGCCGCGCAGTGCCTGCGTGGGGCCGAACTGTTTCGTGATTCCCCGGACCCGGAGCGTCGCCATCAGGCCAATACTAGCGCCCTCGGCGGCTAGAACAGCGCGACCTGCTCCGGCACGATCGCCGGCGGCGTGTAGCCGAAGTGCCGGTACGCCATCGGCGTCGCCACACGGCCGCGCGGCGTGCGCTGCAGGAAGCCCTGCTGCACGAGAAACGGCTCGTACACCTCCTCGAGCGTGCTCGAGTCCTCGCCGATCGCCGCACCGATCGTGCTCACCCCTACCGGCCCTCCATCGAACTTCTCGATGATCGCCCTGAGGATCCGCGCGTCCATGTCGTCGAGCCCGAACTGATCGACGTCCAGCATCGCCAGCGCAGCCCGTGCCACGTCCTCGGTGATGATGCCATTCGCCCGGATCTGCGCATAGTCGCGCACGCGCCGGAGCAGACGGTTGGCCACGCGCGGAGTGCCGCGTGAGCGACGCGCGATCTCCCGCGCGCCAGCCGTCTCGATCTCCACCTTGAGGACCTCCGCCGTGCGATGCACGATCAACTCGAGGTCCTCGGCCGAGTAGTAGTTGAGCCGCTGCTCGATGCCGAAGCGGGCCCGCATCGGAGCGGTCAGCATCCCGAACCGCGTCGTGGCGCCGATCAGCGTGAACCGCTCGATCGGCATCGTGATCGTCTGCGCCTTCGGCCCTTCGCTCAGCCGGATCTCGATCTTGTAGTCCTCCATCGCTGGATAGAGGAACTCCTCGATCACCGGCCTGAGTCGATGGATCTCGTCGATGAAGAGAATGTCGCCCGCGCGCAGATTGGTCAGCGTACCGACGAGGTCGCCAGGCTTCTCGAGTGCCGGCCCTGACGTCGTCCTGATATTCACGCGCAGCTCGCGCGCGATCAGCTCGGCGAGCGTCGTCTTGCCCAGACCGGGAGGGCCGTAGAACACCGCGTGATCCAGCGGCTCCACGCGCGCGAGCGCTGCGTCGATGGCGAGCCGAAGGTTGTCCTTCACCTTCTGCTGGCCAATGAACTCCTCCAGCCGCTGCGGGCGCAGCGACAGCTCGACGACGGACTCGTCGGCGAGCACTTCCGGCGTGGTGATCTCGGCGCGGGACATGGGCTCTACACTACCTGCGAATCGGGAAACAGCCAACCATTGTCACAGCTCGCACAACTCCAAATATATACCGAAGATTCCCCGAAAGAAACGCGCGTCATGGCAGGCCTGTACGCAAATGGTTACTGAACGCGATCATAGAGCGTCACTTCAGCACTCTCGAGTGCCAGGCCGTGGTGATCCGCACCAAATGGCTCGAGATTGCCGCGACGCTGCGGTCCGCTGGTGCCGAGATGCCTCCATGCCTCACGTGATCCGGGACGCCACGTCGTCCGGTTACATCGCGCCAACTATTCGTGACGGCGGCTCGACGCTCTCCGCTGCGGAGCTCGACGCGTTCATCGGCGCCACCAGCGACGCCATCCTCGTGCTCGATCGGGCGGGGCGCTGCATCCGCCTCGGACCCTGCGCGGCAGACCCGCGCGCGTCATGGCTCCACGTCCTCATCGGACAAAGTCTGGATGAGGTGCTGCCAGCGGAAGTCGCGCACGGCTGTCACGTAGCGATCGCCGAGGCGTTAGCGACCGGGGCACCACAACGAGTCGCCTTCTCCTTTCCCTTCGACGGCCAGCCGCAGCCCGTCGCGGCGACGCTCGCGCCCACTCGCGACGGCACCATCGTGTGGATTGCGCGCCACCTCACGCCGCGCTTCGAGGCGACTGCAACCTTCGCCCGCCGCGAGCGCGAGTTGGCCGACGTGTTCGAGGCCGCGTTCGACGGGATGCTCGTCTGTGCTCCCGACCTGCGCTGCCTCTCCGTCAACGAGGCGCTGTGCACCATGCTCGGCCGCTCGCGCGCCGAGCTGCTCGCTTCCGACTACGGCTCCTTGGTGGATCCCGCTGACCTCGAAGAGCGGCCGCTGCGCATGCCGGAGCTCCAGGAGCTGCGCCGGCTGGTGACGGAGCGCCGCCTGGTGCACGCCAATGGGACTACTCTCGT
>JAYUTY010000346.1:0-4108 GCA_043754875.1 Gemmatimonadota bacterium | reverse complement strand
CCGTGCTCCGCGAGGGACGCGTTGCCGGGGACGCGTGCGCCATCGGCTCGGTGAAGACCAACATCGGGCACCTCGAGGCGGCGTCGGGCATCGCGGGGCTCATCAAGACGGCCCTCGCGATCCATCACCGCGAGCTTCCCCCGTCGCTGCACTTCACGTCGCCCAATCCGGACATCGACTTTGCCGGCGGCCGCATGCGGGTGGTCACAGCGCTGGAACCGTGGCCCTCGGGGCGCGGGCCGGCCACGGCTGGCGTGAACTCCTTCGGATTCGGCGGCGCCAACGCCCACGTCCTGCTGCGGGAGGCACCGGCGAAGGCACACCGTGCCGTGCAGGCCGTCGAGACGCAGGTCTCCCCCGTGACACTGCTGCCGCTCAGCGCGCGCAGCCCGGAAGCGCTCGCCGCGCTGGCACGCGAGTACATGGCGACGCTCGAGGAAGTGGAGGGGCCCACACTCGCCGATCTCGCGAGCACTGCCGCGCACCGGCGCGCGCATCACGAACATCGCCTCTCGGTCGTTGCGTCCACGCGCGAGGGAGCGATCGACGCGCTCGATGCCGCCATCGCCGGCGAAACGCGCGGCACGCTTGCGGTCGGACGGCGTACCGAGCAGGGTGGCAAGCTCGCGTACGTCTTCTCGGGAATGGGTCCGCAGTGGTGGGGCATGGGGCAGCAGCTTCGCGCGGAAAATCGCGTCTTCCGTGAAATGCTCGAGCGCTGCCACGAGGCGTTGCGGCCCCACGCGTCGTGGGGACTGCTCGACGAGCTGGCTCGTGACGAGCACACGTCCCGAATCGCGGAACCCGATCTCGCGCAGGTGACGAACTTCGTCATCCAGGTGGCGCTCTGCGAAGTCTGGAAGTCGTGGGGCATCGTGCCGCAGGCGGTGGTGGGGCACAGTGCCGGCGAGATGGCCGCGGCGTACGCGGCTGGCGCGCTCACGCTCGAGGAGGCGGTGAAGGTCTCGTACCACCGCAGTCGCCTGCAGAGCGAAGCGCTCCCGGGAAAGATCATCGCCGTCGGCATGGGCCCGGCGGCGCTCGAGCGCATTCTCGCCGACTATGGCGGCGACCTGGATCTCGCGGCGGTGAACAGTCCGGTCTCGTGCACGGTGGCTGGAGGCGCCGAGTCGATCGTCGCGCTGTCCGAACGGCTCCAGCGGGA
The DNA here is from genome assembly GCA_043754875.1 of Gemmatimonadota bacterium. Taxonomy (GTDB): domain Bacteria; phylum Gemmatimonadota; class Gemmatimonadetes; order Gemmatimonadales; family Gemmatimonadaceae; genus AG11. The sequence continues at coordinate 2,943 of JAYUTY010000346.1, read as the reverse complement.
TCAGGTGTTCGCGCGCATCCTTAGCTTCTCGGTGCCCTATCACAGCGCCAGGATGGAACCGATCCGTGAGGAGCTGACCGGCGTGCTTTCGGATGTTCGCGCACGCGCCGCGACGATTCCGATCATTTCCACGGTGACGGGCACATGGGCGGAAGGCACGCTGTTCGGGCCTTCCTACTGGTTCGAGAACGTGCGGCGGACCGTGCGCTTTTCCGACGCCATCACCACGCTGCTGGACAACGGCTACACCACGCTGCTCGAGCAGGCCCCGCATCCGGTGCTCGCCGGTTCGATCAACGAGGTGCTCGCGGCGCGCGGAACGAAGGCCGTGGTGCTCGCGTCCCTCCGGCGCAAGGAAGACGAACGCTCGACCCTCCTGCGCTCACTGGGCCCGCTCTACACACACGGCTATTCGGTGAACTGGGACGGCGTGTTCGGGGGGCAGCGCGCGCGCGTGAAGCTCCCTGCATATCCCTGGCAGCGTGAACGGCACTGGTTCGAGCCGACGCCATCGGAGGACCCTCACGATTTCTCCTTCTCAGCGGACGCCGCGAATCAGCACGTCCTCCTCGGCCGTCGCGTGCGCGCCGCGCAGCCGCTCTGGGAGTCTTCGCTCGGCGCTGACCGCCTGGCGTGGCTGGACGATCATCGCATTCAGGGCACCGTGGTGTTTCCCGGCGCCGCGTACGTCGAGATGGCCGCTGCCGCCGCGCGCGCGATGCAGCCGGAGGGTACGAGCGCTCCGGTCTCGCTCCGTAACATCGCATTCAAGCGCGCGCTCTTTCTGCCCACGCGCAACAAGACGCTCGTGCAGCTCGCGCTCGACAGCACGGGCACGCGGTTCGAAGTGCAGGGCGCGAGCGCCGACGCGACGACGGCGTGGACGCTGCACGCCAGCGGAGAAGTGGGCGCGGCTTCCGGAGTGACCGACGAGACCGTGAATCTCGCCGACGTCCGTGCCCGGTGCCTAACGGAAGTCTCCCACGGCGACTGCTATGCGGCACTCGCCGAGCGGGGCCTCGAATATGGGCCGGCGTTCCGCGGCATCAGTGAGCTCTGGACCGGGGATCGTGAAGCGCTCGGACGCATCCAGGTCTCCGCCGCGGATGGCGCCGCGAAGATCGACGCGAGCGCATATGAGCTGCACCCTGCCCTCCTCGACGCTGCCTTCCAGCTGCTCATCAGCGCGAGCGGCGGCACGCCGGGCGCGGAAGCAGGAATGGCCCGCGAAACGTCCGGTGTGTTCCTGCCGGTGCACATGCGCGAGTTCAGCGTGCAGGCGCCGGCGGGTGCGAGCTTCTGGGCGCACGCACGCGTCACGTCGTTCGACCAGGAGGCAGTCGAGGGCGACATCCATCTCGTGGACGAAGATGGTCACGTCTTCGCGGCAGCGCGCGGTTTCCGCTGCCAGCGGATCGAGCAATCGCGCGCCAATCGCGAGACGCTCGATGACTGGCTTTACGAGTATCGCTGGGAAAACCGACCGCTCGGCGGCATCATCGAGCATTCGGTGCTCGCCGCATCCACGGACGTCGCGTCGCGCGTACAGCCGCAGGCGGACGCGTTGAGCGCGGAGTGGCGCTGGCACGAGTACTACACGAGAGTGGAGCCTCGCCTGACCCAGCTGACCATCGCGTACATGACACAGGCCGTGCGGCAGCTCGCCGGTCATGGAGGTGATGGTCTCGAGCGAGCGGAAGGCTCCAGCGCCGCGTCATTCACCCTCGACTCGCTCGGCGTTTCATCCGCGCGCCGCGCACTAGGTGAGCACGTGATGGGCGTGCTCGAGACGCAGGGAGTTCTTCGTCGGAGCGGCGAATATTGGACGCTCCAGCCGCCCGCGAGTGATGCGAATTTCGATGGACTCGCGCGCGACATCGCGGCCGAGCATCCCGCGTACGCGCTCGACATCGCGTTGCTGGCGCGGTGCGGCGCGCAACTGGCGGCGGTGCTCGCGGGTCGCACCGATGCCGGGTCGGTGCTCTTCGGTGGTGAGGCCTTCGACCTGCTCACGCGCTTCTACAGTGAGGCGCCGCCGTCGCGCTTCTACAATACGCTGGCCGCGGCGACCGTCGCCGCGGTGGTGTCCGGGCGTGACGAGACCAGGCCGCTTCGCGTGCTGGAGATCGGCGGCGGCACGGGCGGCACGACGGCGTTCGTATGGCCGGCGCTGGGCGCCATGAGCGTGGAGTATGTGTTCACCGACGTCACACCGCTCTTCACCGAGCAGGCGAAGGCCAGGTTCGCGCAGCATCCGCAGTTCTCCGCACGCACGCTCGACGTCGAGCGCGATCCAGCCGTACAGGGCTTCGTGCCCAATTCATTTGACGTCGTGCTCGCGGCCAACGTGTTGCATGCGACACCGTCGCTCGCCGCCAGCCTCGAGAACGTGAAGCGGCTCCTCGCGCCGGGCGGCGCCCTCGTGCTCATCGAGATCACGCGTCGCCCCATCTGGACCGATCTCATCTTCGGGCTCACCGATGGCTGGTGGAAGTTCGAGGACCGTGACGTGCGCGCCTCGCATCCCCTGTTGCCCGGCGAGGCATGGAAGCGTGTGCTGGCGGACAACGGCTTCGAGGGCGCGGAAGCCATCGCCGATTCGGATCACGATGGCGAAGCGGCGCAGACAGTGCTGGTCGCGCGCGCCCCCGACGCGACGACCGAGAGCGCACCCGTCGTAACAGCAGACGTCGGCGACTGGCTCATCTTCGCCGATCGCGGCGGCACCGGCGCGTCGGTGGTCGAGCGGCTCACCACGGCCGGCGCACGTACGACGATCGTCGAACCAGGCGACCGCTTCGCGCGACGCGACGACGGGCACTTCGCGCTGCCGCTTGACGATGCGGCCGCAGCCACTGAGTTGTTCTCCGCGCTCGACGCATCATCGAGGCGGCCGCGCGGCATCGTGCACCTGTGGGCGCTCGACAGCGGCGACGCCGATTC
>JAYUTY010000345.1:0-11802 GCA_043754875.1 Gemmatimonadota bacterium | reverse complement strand
TCTGCCCTGTGCCGCACGCCGTCTGCGTCGCGTCGCGGAAGAGCACCAGCTTCGCGTCATGATACTGCGCGCCGTACTGCGGCAGCAGCTTCGCCCACGTCGACTGTGCGTCGTCCAGCACGAACGACACGAAGTGCACCTCCGGCTCCTCGCGCGCCGAATCGGCAGGCGCAAGCCGACCATTGCTCTGCTGCTGCGTGCTCACCGCGTTCGTGACGGTCGAATCGGTGAACAGGTTGCGGCCAAACAACAGGCTGAGCACGAGCAGCACCGCGGTGCCGCCGATTCCCATTCCGGCGCGGCCGCCCAGTCCTCGGCGATCCTCGACGTTGGAGCTACGTCCCTGATCATTCCACAACATGGCGCATCCTCGAGGTCCGGTTGCGTTGCTCGAAAGCAAGAACGGCGCCCGGGTCAGGGATGGCTGGTGGAGTGATGCGGCATGCTGCATCGAGACTGTCTTCTTGGTGTTGCACGCCTCGCCTTGCTGCGTCCTTGAGCAGATGTTGCTGGCGACTGGCAGGCTGGACAATTTTACCCAGGAGGAACCGTGGTACTTCTCGCGGCCGGACGCGCTCGCAGTGCACGGCTCGATGCCATCACGAAGGACCTGCGCAGGCGCATTCGTCCCGTGTGCCTCACCATGCCCGATGACATCTTCCTCGATCTGATCGAGGCGATGGGCAAGCTCCAGCTCAAGTACGAACTGCAGAGCGTGAGCGGCGCATTCAACGGTCTGGGCTGATCGGTCGCCCGAAGAGGTCACGCACGTCGCGGGCGTCGCTATCTTTCGGCTTCGAGTTCAGCCAGCGACCACCGCCGTCATTTCCGTCATCATGAGCGAACAGCAGCCGATCGAGGAGACCGCCACGGCGGTCCCCGACTGCCCCAAGTGCCAGGGCCCGATGTGGGACAATCGGGTGGGAAAGCGAAACCCCAAGGCACCCGACTTCAAGTGCAAGGACAAGGAGTGCGACGGCGTCGTCTGGCCGCCGCGAGATAGCGCCTCTCTGGCGCCAGCCGCTGTTGCCAATGCGGGTGGCGGAGCCAGCAGTGCAGCCGGCGCACCAGCCGGAAAGGCACCACAGGGCGGCGGCCTGTCCAGCGATGGGATGCCCCTGTGCCCCATCTGCGGTGGCGCCATGTGGGACGACCGGCTCTCCAAGCGCAACCCGAAGGCGCCTGATTTCAAGTGTCGCAACAAGCCCAAGGAGCGTGGCGGCCCAGGGTGCGAAGGGATCATCTGGCCTCCGCGCGACGGCGTGAGCCCCTATCCCCAGAGCGGAGCCCGCAAGTCCTCAGGCGGCACCAGCATGAGCGCGCCACCAAAGGACGCCGCGCCGCCGCATGACGAGCCGCCGCCGTTCGACGACGCTCCTCCATTCGACGACGACGACCTTCCGTTCTAGCCCTTCGGGCAACCGGACACGACCGAGAGCCACGTGTTCCCTTGGTTGTGGTCAGCTGTTTGCATTCGTGTGATGCCGTTCGACGCGGGCGCTGCCCGCATCCACCCCGCGGATCGCATCGTCCTCAATGCCCGGTTACAAGGCGCTCTCCAGCGAATTCAATGGCAGTGCGGCCGAGCACGTGCGCTACGCGGAAGCCCTCCAGCGTGCGGGCGATCCTCAGAGCGCTGCTGTCCTCCTCGAGCAGACGCTGGAGAGCCTCGCCCTCACCTCACGCGAGCTCCCAGGCTGGCTGTGCGGTCGCCTCGCTGCGCTCTACCGCTCGCTGAAGCGGTACGACGACGAGGTTCGCGTGCTCGAGCGCTACCGTGAATCCCAGCTGTCCGAAGAGGCGCGTACGCGCTTCGATGCCCGGCTTTCCAAGGCGTACGCGATCGCCGATCGCAAGCAGCGCACGGAGAACCGCGCCCTGAGCTCGGTGCGTGGCGTGATCAACCGGGGCAGCGAGCACCTCGTCTCGGACTCGCTCGCCGTCCGCAGCCCGGAGAGCGCCTATACCCGGGCGACGATGACCGCATTGCGTGCAGCCTGGCTCTCGACGGCCACCGGTGCGCAGGGGCACATGCTCGCACTGCGCTCGGCGCTCACGCGCCTGCGAGCGGAGTCGCGTGAAAACGAGTATCCCGTGGAGCGGCTCGTCGACGCCATCAAGGCGCTGTGGCGCTCCACACCGCGACCGGACGTCGTCTCGCTCGACGACTGGGAGGCGATCTACCGCTCCACACTCACCCGCTCGCTCGCTCTCTTCTTCGACGAGCCGGACCAGTAGCCCGGCCAGCTTGCCGGGCCAGCGCGCCTAACCGTTCGACTCGCTAGAGTAGCGCGCGGATCCAGCCGCCATCCACCGGGATCGAGGCACCCGTGGTGTAGCTCGCCCGCTCCGACGCGAGAAACGCCACCATCGCTGCAAACTCCGACGGCTCGCCCAGCCGCGCCATCGGGATCTGTCCCTCCCAGACCGCACGCTCGTCGGCCGCGCTCGTGCCGCGCAGCTCCGCGTTCCTCGCCGCCAGATCGTCCACACGCTGCGTACGCGTGTAGCCCGGCATCACGTTGTTCACCGTGATGCCGTGCGGCGCCACCTCGTTGGCCAGCGTGCGCGCAAAGCCGGTCACGGCGGCCCGGATGCTGTTGGACAGGATCAGGTTGTCCACCGGCTGCTTCACGGCGATCGACGTCACGTTGATGATGCGTCCCCACCGGCGCTCGCGCATGCCGGGCAGCACCGCCCGCGTGAGCTCGACGACGCTGACGAGGTTCTGGCGCACGGCGGCCTCCCACGCGTCGGCCGAATGGCTCTCAAATGGTCCCGCTGGCGGCCCGCCAGCGTTGGTCACCAGCACGTCTACCCGGCCGAATGCCTCCATCGCCGCGGCGACGACGCGAGTGATCCCCGCTGGTTCGCTCACGTCGGCCACGACGTCCACCACACGCGCGCCCGTCTCCGCGCGAATCTGCTCCGCTGTCTCGCGCAGCGCCGTTTCGCCTCGCGCGCAGATGACGAGCTGCGCCCCCTCGCGTGCCAGCTCGTCTGCCACGGCGCGCCCCAGCCCTCGGCTCGCCGCAGCGACGAGCGCCACCTTGCCCGACAATCCGAGATCCATGGTTACTTCGTGCGGTGGAAGTAGCTGTCGGTGCCGTCGAGCCAGTCCTGGCGCGGGGGGCTGAAGACGTCCACGTCCAGCGTGTCCTCCAGCGCGCGCGCTTCGTGCGGCACGTTGGACGGGATGTGCAGCACCTCGCCGGCGCGCACGATCACCTCCTGCGCGCGGTCGGTGCCGATGAAGAAGTGCAGTGCGCCCGAGATGATGTACGTGATCTGCTCGTTGTGGTGCGAGTGCTGCGGCACGAGTGCGTCCTGCTTGAGGTACACGTGCGCGATCATCATGTCGTCACCCGTGATCAGCTTGCGCGAGATCGAGTCGGTGACGCGCTCCTCGGGGAGGTCGGTCCAGCGAATGTGACGAACGGCGGCGTCGGACATGTCGGTGAGTCGGTTGTGTCGGTGTGGACGAAACGTCTCTGGCGCGAAGAGCGAAACGTCGCGCGTCGACCCCCGCCGCGCCACCGTCCGCCGCTGTGATCACCGCTGTGATCACCGCTGTGATCACCGCTGTGATCACCGCTAGCGACGCCCCTGATCCTCCCGCGTGTCGCGCATCGCGCGCCGGCGACCGACCTCGAGTCCCGTCACGCACGCCGCCAGCCAGACGCCGCCGGCGGCCAGGCCGCTGACGATGTCGCTGAAGTAGCGCGCTCCCAGATACAGCCGGCCGAAGCAGATCAGGAGCACCAGCACGAGGGCGGCGAGCGCGATCAGCGTCTGCAGCCAGCGCTGGCGGACGATCAGGATCAGCAGGTAGGCAATCATGCCGTAGCCCACGAGTGCGCCGAGCGCCTGGCCACTTGGCGTCCCCATCTCCGAGGAGCCGACCGCATCGGCTCCGTGCCGATGCACGAAGAAGTGCTTGACGAGCGTATCGAGGATCTCGCTGCCAGCTACCGCCGCGAGGAAGCCGAGCAGCGGCAGCCAGCTGCGACGGCGGAACGCCAGCCAGCAGCCGAGCACCACGCCGGGGAGCGTGACCATGGGGAGCGTCGCGAGCCGACTCAGCGCCGACCAGAACGCGATGCGACCGGGAGTCGTCGTCTCCTGCAGCGCTGCCGCCAGGAAGAGATCGAACTCCGGCACCGTGTTCTGCGTCAGCACCGCGTCCGCGATCGCGCCGAAGATGACGATCGCCACGAAGCTGAGCCCGAGACCGATGGTGAGGTTCAGTCCGAGGTAGTCGGTCGCCGTGAAGCGGCGGAAGAGGAAGGCACGCATCGTCGGTGAGCGCGCCGCAAGCCACCGTACGGGGGCCGTCATCAGCACGCGATGCCAGAACGTCCCCTCTGCCCGCCACGCCGCGTCGCTCTCCTCCACCAGCCACCCGCCGGCGACCGTGACGGTGACGATCGTGCCCAGCCCGAGCGCCACCACCAGCGCGCCGCGGACCAGCCCCCCGCCGATCTTCGGCGGATGCTGCCCGAAGAAGTAGCCCACCCCGCAGAAGATCGCCGACCAGAGTGCAGCGCCGAGCGCGTTGAACACGGTGAAGCGCGCGAGCGACATGGATGAGAGGCCGGCGAGCGGCGAGATGAGCATGCGCGCCACCGGGATGAAGCGCCCCACCAGCACCGCGCTGCCGCCGTGGCGGTTCATGAAGCCGCGCGTGCGCTCGAGCACCGCCGGACTGACCTTGCGCGAGTGCTTTTCGAAGAAGTCGCCACCGCGCCGGCCGAGCAGGAAGGCCACCGTCGTGCCGGCAGTGGAGGCGATCGTGGAGATGATCCCGATCACGAGCACGGACAGCCGACCGTGTGCCGCGAACGCCGCCGCGGTCACGAGCGTCGTGTCGGTCGGGAAGGGAATCGCGATCCCTTCGGCGAAGATGAACAGCGCGACGATCCAGTATCCGTAGTCGCTGATCAACCGTCCGAGATGGTCGATCATGCGGGCTGGCGGGCCATGGATGTCACCGGGTGGGGCGGAGACGGGCCATCCGGCGCCACCATGCACGAAGCGCGCTCGTCATCAGGTCGACCGCGCCTTGTCGCGCTTGTCCCGGAAAGCAGTCCTGGGCCGCGGGCGCGCCTGATTCCTGCATCTCGCGCCGGGTTCCGGATCTGAAGAACGCTCATCTCCCAATATCATGGCTGAGTTTACAAATCGGCTTGTGCACGCGACGCTCTGCGCCGCGCTCGTCTTCGCTGGCCCGGCGGCAGAGCTGGCTCGGGCCCAGGAACCGTCCCACGCGGTGGGACCCGACGCGCCCATCGATACGTCGAAAAAATACCAGACGCTCTTCACCCAGAATGACGCGCTTCTCGGCATCGGCTTCGTCGGCCTCACCTTCGCCATGTTCCCACTGGACCGGAAGGTCGCGAAGAACCTCGCCGACGAGTTCAACCGGAAGAATCGATTTCTCCAGCAGTCCGCGACCGGCCTGGAGGGGATCAGCAGTCCGGGCGCGTACATCATCGGCGGCGGCCTCTACGCAGCCGGACGGCTGACGCACAACAAGAACGTCGCCGATCTGGGATGGCACAGCACGGAGGCGGTGCTTCTCTCCTCGGTGGTGACCGGGCTGCTCAAGGGGACGCTCGGCCGCGCGCGCCCTTTCGTCGTGAGCGATACCAACCCGCGGGACTTCAAGCTGCTCAAGGGCTTCTCGAGCAGCGACCGGCAATCGTTTCCCTCCGGGCATACAACGACTGCCTTCGCGGCGGCGGCGGCGGCGACGAGCGAGGTCCAGCACATCTGGCCCAGGGCCACGTGGTACGTGGCCCCGATCATGTACGGCGGGGCCACGCTGGTGGGGCTGTCCCGGATGTACCACAACAAGCACTGGGCGAGCGACGTCGTGCTGGGCGCCGGAATCGGGACCTTCAGCGGGATCAAGGTGGTTCGCTACTCCCACGCGCATCCGGACAACAAGCTGGATCGCATCTTCATGAACATGAGCGTCGTGCCCGGTCCCGATGGCGGCGGGGCGCTCGCGTTCCGGTTGCCCGTGCCCTGAGGCTGGGCAATCCGGCTCATCGATGGTAGAGTGGGGGCGCCTGTGTAACTCGCGTTCTCCGTCTCCCGTACTGAGTGCATGCCTCAGCAATCCGCGCCGCAACTCCCCCGTCAACTTCCCGCGCCGCCAGCGGCTCCTTCTGCGCCGCTGGCGCCCGGCGTACCCGGCGTGACCATCGTGACGCCGGGTGCCCTCGCTGGTGGCCCGGTGCTCACCACGCGGGACATTCAGGCCCTGCGCGCACGGCGCACCGAGCTGTCTCGCCAGCTCAATTCGGCCGACGGACGCCGCCAGCAGCTCCACCGGCAGCTTCTCAAGGCCGACGGGGCAGACAAGGCCGGGCTGGAGCAGCGCCTTGGCGTGCTCGACGCTCGTATTGCGAGCATCGAGCGGGAAATCGAGGAGAACGGGCACCAGCTCGCGTCGCTTCCCGCCTCGATGGTGACGAGCACGGAATCCGCTGCCCCCTTCGCCTTCAGCCCAGGTTCGCGAGCCATGGACAACAACGTCGTCCCGATCGTGATCGTCTTCACGCTCTTCGTACTGTCGCCGATCTCGCTCGCGGTGTCTCGCCTGGTGTGGAAGCGGTCCACCGCGCCGCATCAGCCGGCAGCCTCCCCCGAATCGAGCCAGCGGCTGGAGCGCATGGAGCAGGCGATGGACGCGATCGCGATCGAGATCGAGCGCGTGTCCGAAGGGCAGCGGTTCGTCACGCGCATCCTCTCCGAGGGACGTGGCGCCCCTGCGCTGAATGCAGCACAACCGGCCGCTGAGCCGGTGGCCATTCCTGTGGGAGAGCGCGTCGTCCGGCGATGAGACGCGCCCGCGCCGTCAGGTCATCCAGCTGAGCGACGCCAGCTCGGTGTCGCTCAGCGAATCCCAGTTGTCGGGGAAGTTGCGGACGCGTCGCATCGAGGAATCGCTGTCGAAGATGAGCGACGCGCCGGATCGGCGATCGTATTCGGAGAACGGAAGTTCGTAGACGTGCCACCGAACCCCTGTGTCATCGAAGTAGGTGCGGCTCCGGAGCTGCGAACCTGCCCTGGCCGGCCTCTTGGTCTGATGCCCGGATTCCGTCATGTGAGATCGGCTGCGTGCGGATGGCGGAGCGCGGTGGATACGGAAATCGCATGCGCGCGCGTCTGCGCCCGCGAATACTGGTCGGTTGCACATGCGAGGTCAACGAGCGCACCGGGCCGCCAGAACACGTCCGGGCGAGGGGTGCGGCGATGTCGTTCGCTGACCACTTCTCAGGCCAGGCCTCGCAGTACGCCGCGTTCCGTCCACGCTATCCGGACGCGCTGTTCGCGTGGCTCGCAGCCCAGCTCCCCGCTGGTGGCATCGCCTGGGACGTCGGCTGTGGGAGCGGACAGGCTGCCGTCGCCCTGAGCGCGGTGCTCGATACAGTCGTCGCGTCCGATCCAAGCGTGGCCCGGCTCGGAGATGCCATGCGCGAGCCGACAACGAGATGAATCAGCGCGTTCGCGACTTCTACAGGAACACGGTGGGCGCGTACTGGCCGCTCGAGCGCCGACTCGTGGACGACGGCTCCGACTCGCTTCCCTCTCGCTTCGCCGAGCTGACGCCGCCGGCCATGGCGATGAAGGTGGAGTGGACGCTCGAGCAGCTTGCCGGCTACCTCGGGAGCTGGTTGGCGGTCGCGCGCTATCGCGTCGCGTCGGGTGACGATCCAGTCACGGCGTTCGTCGCCACAGTGGAGACCGAATGGGGTGGCGCTGGACGGCAGCGCACGATCAGCTGGCCCCTCAGCGTGCGAGCGGGACGCGTGTCCTAGCGAGCCCGTTCCGGCGGCACCGCACTGTGCATGGAAGGTTGCAGAGTGCGAACAGTCTCCGCGGCACACACCAGTCGACTTGTCCGATGGGCGTCGGTCGAACCGTCCGAACGGTGGTGGAACTCGCCTGGTGCAGGGACAGCCTGACGACATTCGTCGAGCCAGGAGACGTGGCCCTGCCGTTGCTTCTGCACCGAGGCGCTACACGGATCATGGCAGCAAGTCTCGACCGCTCGGCTGCTCCGCTTCACTTCAACCCCTCTCGGTCTTGGCCTCGTCGTCCGACGGTTCCCTCGCGCGCGTCTCGCACCTCCGCCTCGTCGATCCGGCCACGGCCGGCGCGGCTGCACGCGCGCTCGCCGCCGAGGCACGCGCACTGGAAGCGCTGGGACGTCGAAGCGAGGCCCGTGCGCTCTACGAGCGGGCGCTACACAGCCTGGGCAAGGTCTCGCCAGCGTTGGCGTCCACGATCCTCCGCTCCATCGCCGGCAGCTTCGAGGCGGACCTCGACTATCTCGCCGCGGCTGACTGCGCCGAAGCGGCCGTGGCGGCGGCCGAGCAGAGCGACGACCGACTCGAGCAGGGCAAGGCGTTGATCGCGCTCGCCACTGCGCGCTGGCGCCAAGGGGACCTCGCCGCGGCCGAGCTGGTTCTGCACCAGGCACTCGAGCGTGGCGCCAGCGCGGGCGATGAGCCGGTGCGTGCAGAGGTGATGTGCATGCTCGGCGCGCTGGCCAAGGTACGAGGCGACTTCCGTGAGGCGCTGCGCTGCTATGAGGACGCGCTGGTGCATGCTCGCCGAGATGCGCAGCTCGATGGGATCGTGGTGGCGCTCGACAACGTGGGTCTCGCGAACCTCGAGCTCGGACGCCTCACCGCCGCCGCCGACGCGCTGGCCGAAGCGCTCTCGGTTGCGAACGCGCTCGGCGGTCTGCCATCGCGTATCCGGGTGGAGATCAGCTGCGCCGCCCTGGAGATCGAGCGCGGCGATTTGGTGGGGGCCAAGCGGCACTGTGATTCCGCGATGACGCTCGCCGCCCACACCGACGACGCGCGCGCCAACGGCGAAGCGGAGAAGGTGCATGGCGTGATCGCCCGCGAGATGGGCGATCTGGTCGCAGCCGAGGGGCACCTGGCGCGTGCGCGCACGATCGGCGCCGATACGCGCGACCTCGCGCTCGAGGGAGACGCCAGTCGGGAGCTCGCGGTGCTGTATCAGCGTCTCGGCCGCAACCGGGAGACGCTCCAGGCGCTCACGCGCGCCCATGCCTGCTATTTCCAGCTGGGCACGCGCCACGAGCTGGCGGACGTCGGACGCCGCATGACGCGGCTCGAGGAACGCTTTCTCGACGTCGCGCGCTCGTGGAGCGAGTCCATCGAACAGCGTGACGAGTTCACGGCGGGCCACTGCGAGCGGGTCGCCGACCTCGCGTCGGCGCTCGCGGTGAAGATGGGGATCGAGGAGCCGTCGCTCTTCTGGTTCCGCATCGGCGCACTGCTGCACGACGTCGGCAAGCTGATCGTGCCGGCCGAGCTGCTCAACAAGGCGGGTGCACTGAGCGACGAAGAGCGGGCGCTCGTTCGCCGCCACGCCGAGGCGGGCGCCGAGATGCTGGGCGACCTCGCGCTACCGTGGGACGTCGTGCCGATGGTGCGCAGCCATCACGAGCGATGGGACGGCCAGGGCTATCCGGACCGGCTCGCGGGGGACACGATCCCGCTCACGGGACGCATCCTCGGCATCGCCGACGTGTATGACGCGCTGGTGTCGGACCGCAGCTACAAGCGCGCCTTCACGCATCTCGAAGCGATGGAGATCATGCGCCGCGACGTGGGGAAGCAATTCGATCCGCAGCTGTTCGCGCGCTTCGAAGAGCTGGTTCGCCGCGGCACAGTGACCATGCCGCGCACGACGTCCACAGGACAGCCGCTGCGCCGATCGGCGCACGGCGTCGCAACGGGCGCCGCGGAGGAGGACGACCTCACGGGAACACTCGTGCGCCGAGCATTCACCGACGTCACGGCAGCCGTGCTGGCCGAGCGTCGACGCACGGCAATGCCCGTGTCGATGCTGGTGGTGGACGTCGATCAGTTCAAGTCGGTGAACGACACGCACGGCCACCTGACGGGAGATGACGCCCTGCGCCTCGTGGCAGGGGTGATCCGCAACCAGCTGCGCCCCGGCCAGTATGTCGGCCGCTACGCCGGCGACGAGTTCGTGGTGCTGCTGCCGGGGCTGGACGTGGATGCGGCGCGCGCGCTGGCCGACGTGGTGCGCCGCACCACGGCGTCGCTCCCTATTCCGCTCCGGGACGACGAAGGCCATTCGGTGATGGTGACGCTCTCGATCGGCGTGGCGGCCGCGCCGCGCCACGGCGAGACGTTCGAGTCATTGTTCATGGCCGGCGACCGCGCGTTGTTCGAGGCGAAGCGCGAGGGTCGCGACAAGGTGGTCGTCGCCGGTGCGTCGGGCGATGGCGCGCCGCAGCTCGTCTTCTCGCGCTTCGTTGGCCGCACCAACGAGCTGCGCATGTTTCTGTCCGTGCTCGACGAGTGCATGCATGGCACGCCGCAGCTGCGCGTCGTGCTTGGCGAAGCAGGGGTGGGCAAGTCCACGCTCGTGCGCCAGCTCCTGCCCGAAGCGCGGCTGCGCGGCGTGGTGATGGCGACGGGGCAGGCGATGGAGAGCGGGAACAGGCCGTCGTACGGGCCGTGGGCCGACCTCCTGCGGAACCTCCACGAGCTCGAGCTGGTGCCGGCACGCCGCTGGCCGCTGCTGGAGCGGATGGCGCCCGCGCTCCGCGGCAACGAGGGTGCACGTCGCGTGCTGCCTCCGGTGGAGGACAGCCAGACGCATCAGCTGGCCGATGAGCTGGTCGCCTACTTGCGTGCCGCGAGCACGTCATGCCCGCTCGTGATCGCGCTGGAGGACATGCAGTGGGCCGATGCCGCGAGCTGGGACACGCTGGAGTACGTGCTGGCGAAGCTGGGGCCCGAGCGAATCACGATCGCCGTGACCATTCGCCGTGAGGATGCGCTGTCGGGCGCGATCCGCGAGCGTCGCCAGCGTCTCGCGCGCGACGAGCGGACGCGCGAGCTGCACCTGTCGCGACTCACCACGAGCGACGTCCGCGGCTGGCTGCAGGGCGCGCTCCGCCGCAGTGACGTGGGCGAGGAGCTCGTGAGTTACATCATGGAGCATACCGAAGGGAACCCCTTTCTCGTCCTGCAGCTCCTCCGTGCGCTCGCCGACGCCGGTGCGTTCACGCACACGGCCGGCGGCTACTCGTGGACGCTCCCCGCCGGGCTCGTGCTCCCCGACGCGATGGTGGACCTGCTGGCGTGCCGCCTGGCCGGGTTGTCCGACGAAGTGACCTCGGTGCTGGCCGCCGCCGCGGCGATCGGGCGGACCTTCTCCCTCGAGCTGCTCGCCGAAGCCGCTGCCGCGCCGATGGACGTCGTGCTGGATACGGTGGACGCAGGCATGGGAGCGTCGGTGCTGGAGCCGTCTGCGCACGCGGAGCGGTACGAGTTCACGCACGCGCTGCTCCTGGATGCGGTGCTGCGCACGGTGAGCACCGCGCGCCAGCGCGTGCTGCACGAGCGGATCGCGGCAATCCTCGCCGCCCGTCCCGAGCAGAGCGCCGCCGAAATTGCCGGCCACTACGCACGCAGCGGGAATGCAGAGCGCGCCCATGCGTGGTGTCGCACCGCCGCGTCAGTGGCGCTGGCAGGCCACGAACTGCGGGATGCGACGCATTTTCTCGAGCTGGCACTCGTCAACGCCGGCTCCGCCGTGGAGCTGGCCGCCGTCCACGAGGAGTTGGCGCGCGTGGCGGAGCTCACGGGACGGTGGTCGGACGTGGTCCACTGGTGCGACGAGTCGCTGGAGTCGCACGTGGTGGCGGGGAACGACATGCGCGCGCTTCGCGTGCGACTCCGCCGGTTCCGGGCGATCGTGCGACGGGGAGCA
>JAYUTY010000344.1:0-4131 GCA_043754875.1 Gemmatimonadota bacterium | reverse complement strand
CTCCCCTGGTGCAAGCCGTCTCAGGTTGAGCTCGAGCAAGGTGCGGACAGCATGAAGAAGCACGTGATGGCTCCAGGCGAAACCCCGGCTACGCTGATCGACGCCCGGATCGAGGGGCTGGGTGACTGGAGGGGTCGGATGCTCTCCCAAGTCCGCGCGCTCATCAAGAAAGCCGAGCCCGACGTGGTGGAAGAGTGGAAGTGGAATGTTCCAGTGTGGTCACGCGACGGCATCATCTGCACGGGAGAGTCGTACAAGAGCGTCGTGAAGCTGTGCATCGTCGCCGTGGTCTTCGCCCTCGGCGCGTGGAACTCGCGTCGCGTTCGCCCCACGCTGGGCTCAGAAGATGCCGCGCATGCCCTGCGTCGCTCGTCCAAGGGTGAGCTGACTGCAGCGGCTCTCGTCCTCGTGGCGAGCGCGATCCTCGTCAGCCTTCCCTCGCCGAGGCCACCAGGCAGTCCAGGACCAGGCGCGCCTCCCGCGGGAGGCGCGCCCGCCACTCCCTGACGATGCCTGCCCTGATCGCGCGTGGCTAGTGGAGTCAGAGTCACTCCCCTGGCTCGACGCGGTAGCGAAGCCAGAGGACGTCGCCCGCGCGTCGCTCCACTGCCTCGAGCACGAGCTGGTGCGGCGCGAAACCGTTGCCGTCGACGTCGAACAGCGCGGCTGTGCCCATCCGCCCGTCCACCACCGGCGCGAGCAGCAGGCTCACTTCGTCGATCAACCCGGCGCGCAGCATGCCGCCATTGATCCGGCCGCCGCCCTCGAGCATCAGCGTCCGCACGCCGAATTGCTCGCGGATCTTCGTGAGCGACAGCGAGAGATCGACGTCACGCGATCCAGCGATCAGATACGACACGCCGCGATTGCGCAGGAAGGCGAGGTAGTCGTCCGACACGCGCTCCGAGAGGATCGCCACGACGTGGTCTCCGGTGATGTCGTTCGTCTCCCAGGCGAGCCGACCGCTCGCGTCGATCGCGAAGGCAAACGACTCGTGCTCGCCGGGCGCGCGGAAGTCCTCTCGTGCGGCGCCGCCTGAATGCTCGAGGGCAATCTCCGCGTCCGAGCGCACACCGCGAGCGAACGGCTCCATGGTGACCCGTCCGCAGATCCATCCCTCTGCGTCGTATCTCGCGTGCAACTCTTCGTACTGTTTGCGCGCTGCAGCGGAGACTGAAGCAGGCCAGCCGTCCACGACGATGCGCCCGTCGATCGACGTCGTCATGTGGCAGATCACGCGCGGACGTCGCGTGATCGGTGTCGCGTCTCTCGTCATGTCGCTGCCTGCGGCACGCGGTACTGCTCGTCGGTAACATGCTCCATCCACTCGACGGCCTTGCCGTCGAGCGCTTCGTGGACGGCGATGTGCTGCATCGCAGTCTCGGGCGACGCGCCATGCCAGTGCTTCTCGCCCGGTGCGAACCAGACCACGTCGCCAGGCCGGATCTCCTCGATGGAGCCGCCCTCGCGTTGCACCAATCCGCGGCCGAACCGTACGATCAGCGTCTGCCCGAGCGGATGCGTGTGCCACGCGGTTCGGGCGCCCGGCTCGAAGGTGACGGCTGCGCCCGCGGCACGGGCGGGAGCGTTCGCGTCGAACAGCGCGTCGATGCGGACCGTGCCGGTGAACCAGTGTGACGCTCCCTTGATCGAAGGCCGTGAGCCTGCGCGCTTGATGTCCATGTGAATCTCCCGGGATGAGTTGTCTGGAGTCGACTGACGCGGTTCTCGGGCCGCCGATCTCCTTGACGTGCCTGAACGAGCTCGTAAGCATTGCTTGGCAAAGAAATCACCTGCGCTCCGACACATGACCACTTCTCCGCTCCGCATCGCGTTCCTCGGCTTCGGCACTGTCGGCCGCGCGCTGCATGCACTCCTCGCGCGACGACGTGATGACCTCGCTCGAACGTACGGCGTCGAATGTGTCATCACGGGGGTGGCATCGAGGCGATTGGGATGGCGCGCCGATGCAGATGGCCTGGACCCGCTCGCGCCTGCCAGCACCAGCTACGACGATGTTCGACACTGGCTCGCCGCGAGCCGGGCGGAGGCCGTGTTCGAGGCCATCCCGCTCGAGCCACAACGCGGGCAGCCCGCGCTCGACTATCTCCGCGCGGTGCTCGACCACGGAGCGCACGCCATCTCCGCCAACAAGGGACCGCTCGTCCACGGCTACCGCGAGCTCACGGCGCTCGCCGAGTCCCGCGGAGTCCGCTACCGGTTCGAATCGGCCGTGATGGATGGCGCGCCCGTGTTCTCCCTGCTGCGTCACTGTCTTCCGCTCGCCGGCGTGCGAGCCGTGCGTGGCGTTTTCACCTCGACCGCGACTGTCGTCCTGGAGGCGGTCGAGCGCGGGGGCACCCTCGCCGAGGGGATCAGCGAGGCGCAGCGGCTCGGCATCGCTGAGGCCGATCCGGCCTACGATGTGGACGGCTTGGATTCAGCCGTGAAGCTGTGTGCCGTGGCGAACGTGATGCTCGGCGGCGCGCTGCGGCCAGCCGACGTCGAGCGCGAGGGGATCCGGAAGCTGCGTGAGGACGACGTGCGCCGCGCCCACGCCGAGGGCCACCCGTACCGGCTGATCGGTGCCGTCGAGCGCGACGGCGCGGGACTTCTCTCGGCGCGAGTGGCACCGATTCGGTGCACCGGTGACGGGCCGTTGGGCATAGTGCGCGGCGCAACGCTCGTGATGCACTACGAGGCCGATGTCTTCCCGGGTGGGCTCACGGTCACCTCACGTGACCCAGACCCCACGACGACTGCATACGGCATGCTGACGGACCTGATCGATGTGCTGAGCGGCGTGCGATTACCTCCCCGCATGACATGAATGGTGAGTGATGGATAGTGCGGCTGGCGACTCGGCATCCTGATGGCGGTCGCACCCCCACCCGCACGCCGTCGCCCGACGGGCGTCGTCCGCAGCGTGTGCGACCGTCGCTTCAGGAGAGCGAGGTTCCATGAAAGCACTTGTCTACCGCGGCCCGCGCGATGTGCGCGTGGAAGACGTCCCCGATGCGAAGATCGAGAAGCAGACCGACGTGCTCGTCCGCATCACGAGCACGACCATCTGCGGGTCGGACCTGCACATGTGCGAGGGGCGCACGAGCGTCGAGAGCGGAAAAGTGCTCGGCCACGAGAACCTCGGCGTCGTCATCGAGGTCGGTTCGGCAGTTGATCGGATCAAGAAGGGCGATCACGTCGCGCTCCCGTTCAACATCGGCTGCGGCTTCTGCCGCACGTGCGAGCGCAGCTTCAGCGGGTTCTGCCTCACGACCAATCCCGATCCCGAGACGGCGGGCGCCGCCTATGGGCGGACATGGGGCCGTACAACGGTGGCCAGGCCGAGTACCTGCGCGTGCCGTACGCCGACTTCAACTGCCTGCGCCTTCCGAAGGACGACGCGGAGGAGAAGGAGGACGACTACGTGATGCTCACCGACGTCTTCCCCACTGGCTGGCACGCGACGGAGATGGCGAGCGTGGCGCACGGGGACACCCTCGTCGTCCACGGGGCCGGACCCGTGGGATCGATGACTGCCTACTCCGCGGTTCTCCGGGGCGCGACGAAGGTGTTCATCGTCGACCGCCATCCCGACCGTCTCAAGCTGGCCGAGGCGATCGGCGCGGCCGCGATCGACGACTCGAAGGAGGAGCCGGTGGAGCGCGTGCAGGAGCTCACCGGGGGCAAGGGCGCCAAGAAGGGGTGCGAGTGCGTCGGGTGGCAGGCGCACGATCCCTCGGGGCACGAGCATCCGAACCAGACGCTCAACCGGCTCGTCGCCTCGGTGCGTGCCACCGGCGCGATCGGCGGCGGCGGCGTCTTTCTCCTAGAGGATCCGAACGGCACCGACAAGATGGTGAAGGAGGGACAGCTCGCGTTCGACTACGGCACTTTCTTCACGAAGAGGCTGCGCATGGGCACCGGGCAGGCGAACGTGAAGCGCTACAACCGGGAGCTCCTCGACCTGATCCACGTGGGAAAGGCGAAGCCGTCGTGGTTCGTCTCGCACCGCCTGCACCTGCACGAGGCCGCCGATGCGTACAAGCACTTCGATGCCCGCGAGAATGGGACCAGGGTGGTGCTGAAGCCGGGCAAGCGACTTGTGGCGGACGCAGGTGAGGGGCGGCG
>JAYUTY010000343.1:0-4143 GCA_043754875.1 Gemmatimonadota bacterium | reverse complement strand
TGCCTCTCCGTCAACGAGGCGCTGTGCACCATGCTCGGCCGCTCGCGCGCCGAGCTGCTCGCTTCCGACTACGGCTCCTTGGTGGATCCCGCCGACCTCGAAGAGCGGCCGCTGCGCATGCCGGAGCTCCAGGAGCTGCGCCGGCTGGTGACGGAGCGCCGCCTGGTGCACGCCAATGGGACTACTCTCGTCGCGGAGGTCGGCACCACGCTGCTGGAGGACGGACAGGTGCTGTTCGTGATCCGTGACATCTCCGAGCGAAAGGCGGCCGAGGCGGCGGTCGAGTCACTCGCCCTGAAGGACGATCTCACTGGCCTCTATAATCGACGGGGGTTCCAGCGGGCCGCCGAGCGGGAATGGGCGCGCGCGGTGCGCGAGCACTTCGATGTCCTCGTCTTCGCGCTCGATCTCGATGATCTGAAGACGATCAATGACAGCTTCGGCCATGCCGCGGGAGACGCGGCGCTCACGGCTGTCGCCGAGGCGCTGCGCGCCACCTTTCGCCACGCCGACGTGCTCGCGCGCCTCGGCGGCGACGAGTTCACCGCGTTCATCGTGCCGGCTTCTCTCTCGGGCGCACCCGACATCGAAGCCGAGAGCCGCCTGCAGACCACGGCCGAGATCATCCGCGGACGCTTCGAGCATCACCTGGCCACCACGGTGCATGCCAGAACTGGGAAGCACGGCGGCTCCCTGTCCGTCAGCATGGGGCTTTCCGCTGCCCGTCCCTCGGTCGACACCGGCATCGACCTCGCCACCGTGCTCGCGCGCGCAGACGCCGCGCTCTACGACGACAAGCGGGCTCGCAAGCTCCGGGGCTGATCCGCGGCGGCTGAGCGCGGGGCTTTACCCCCGCGCAGCCGCCGCGCTCAGACCGCGGCCCGTACCGTCGCCAGCCGCTCCGCGGCGCGCTTGAGCGTCTCGTACTTCTTGCAGAAGGCGAAGCGCACGAGTGAGCGGCCCAGCGACTTGTCCGAGTAGAAGCTCGAGCCCGGCACGCTCGCCACGCCGATCTCCTCGCACATCCACTTCGCGAACGAGACGTCGTCCTTGTCGCTCAGCCCCGAGAAGTCGGCGAGCACGTAGTACGCGCCCTCGGGCTGCGTGAAGGTGAAGCCAGCCTCGGTGAGCGAGTCGCAGAGGATCGTGCGGCGCGACCGGTAGTCGAGCGCCATGTGGTTGTAGTAGTCGGCGTCGAAGTGCATCCCGACCGCGCCGGCCGCCTGGAGCGGAGCGGGCGCACCGACGGTGAGGAAGTCGTGCACCTTCCGGATGGCCGCGGTCTGCGCCTCTGGGGCCACCGTGTAGCCCAGCCGCCATCCAGTGCACGAGAACGTCTTCGACAGCCCCGAGATGGTGATCGTGCGCTCGCGCATCTCTGGCCAGGTCGCCATGACGTGATGCTCGCCGGCATAGCGGATGTGCTCGTAGATCTCGTCCGTGATCACCCACACGTCGTGCTTGATGCACAGCTCGGAGATCATCGTCATCTCGGCGCGCGTGAACACGCGCCCCGTCGGGTTGTGCGGCGTGTTCAGGATGATCGCCTTCGTCCGCTTCGTGAACGCCTTGGCCAGGCGCTCGGGGTCGATCGTCCAGTGGGGCCGCTCGAGCGGCACGAACACGGGCACCGCGCCAGCCAGCACGGCGTCAGGACCGTAGTTCTCGTAGTACGGCTCGAGGATGATCACCTCGTCGCCCGGATCGATCAGCGCCAGGAACACCGCCGCCATCGCCTCCGTCGCCCCGCAGGTCACCGTCACCTCGCGGTCGTGATCCACCTGCATCCCGTACCACCGGCGGTACTTCTCGGCGATCGCGATCCGGAGCGCCGAGCTGCCCCACGTGACCGCGTACTGGTTGATGTTGCCGTGAATCGCCGCGCATGCCGCGTCCTTCATCGGCTCCGGCATCGGAAAGTCGGGGAAGCCCTGCGCCAGGTTGACGGCTTCGTGGAGGTTTGCGATGCGCGTCATCTCGCGGATGACGGATTCGGTGAACGTCGCGGTGCGGCGAGCAGCGAGCATGATCGAGGAGCTAGGGGTTCACGCCTGAGATTACCGTCAAGCTGACGACGAGCGCGACGATGCGCTATCGCCCGCCGATCTTCGCGAGCGCGGCACGGATCAGCTCGGGTGCGGACATCCCCTTCGCGCCACCATCGAGCACGCTTCGCACCGCCTTCTCCGCGTCGGAGGTCGTATAGCCGAGCGACACGAGCGCGCGGATCGCGTCGTCAGTGCCTGGGCCCGCGGTGCGTCCGACCCCCGACTCCGCCCCCGACCCCTGCAGCTGGTCGAGCTTGTCGGCGAGATCGAGAATGAGCTGCTCCGCCTTCTTCCGCCCGACACGCGGCACCGACTGCAGCGTCGCGATGTCCTTCTCGCGGATGGCGCGCACCAGCCGGTCGGCCGTCAGCGACGAGAGAAGCCCGAGCGCCAATGCCGGCCCGACTCCCTTCGCCATCAGCACCTTCTGGAAGACACGGCGCTCGTACGGCGACGGGAAGCCGAACAGCTGCCAGCCGTCCTCCTTCACGACCAGATACGTGTGCAGCGCGCATCGCTCACCGGTCTTGGGCAGCGTCTCGTAGGCGCTCAGCGGCACCGCGAGCTCGTACGCCACACCGCCATCCGTCATGATCTCGACCCGATCGAGCTCCTTCGTGAGCAGCGCTCCGACGACTTGGACGATCATGGCAGGCGGCTCGTGGTGCGAGTGGAGAAGGGAGAGGGCGCGAGTGGCCGCGACGGCTCGCGAATCCGTCCGCCACCGTCGATGCGCGGCAGGTCGGCTCCCAGCAGGCAGGCCAGCGCCGCGGCTACGCCGTCGGCCGCATCTGACGGCTGGGGCACGCTCTTGAGCCGCAGCAGGCGCGTGAGCATGAACTGCACCTGCTCCTTGCTCGCCGCTCCGGTGCCCACGACGGCCTTCTTGATCTCGGAGGGCGCGAACTCGTTCACGACGATCCCGCGCAGCTCGGCCGCCAGCAGGATCACTCCCCGCGCGTGGCCGAGCACCACGGTCGTCCGCACGTTCTTGGCGTAGAAGACGTCCTCCACCGAGAGAGCGTCCGGCCTGTGTCGCTCGATCAGGTCCTGCACTCCCTCGAAAATCTCGCGCAGCCGCGACGGCAGCGGATCGCGCGCTTTCGTTCGGATGACGCCGCACTCCACGAGGACCGGCACGGCACCACCGCCGCCGCGCACCACGCCGTATCCCGTGTTGGCCGTCCCCGGATCGATGCCGAGTACGAGCACGCGCGCCGCCTTCGGTTGGATGTCTGCTTACAGAGGCGTTCGCGAGGCCTACAGGTCGCCCAGGTCGGCGTCATCGACGTCGAAGTTGCCCCACACCTTCTGCACGTCGTCGAGATCCTCGAGCGCCTCGATCATCTTGAACAGCGACTCGACGTTCTCCTTGCCGACGACCGGCACGGTGTTCATGGGCACCATCGCGTACTCGGCCTCGATCGGCACGATCTTCCTGGCCTCGAGCGCCGCCTTGACCGTATGGAACGACGGGATGTCCGTCGTGACGACGTACGTGTCGTCCTCGCGCCGGAAATCCTCGGCGCCCGCCTCGAGCGCGAGCTCCAGCATCGCGTCCTCGTCCGGGTGCTGCGTCGCGTCGAGCGTCAGCTGACCCTTCTTCTCGAACATGAACGCCACCGATCCGGGCGTGCCCAGGTTGCCCCCTGCGCGCGTGATCTTGTGGCGGACATCGGCCACGGTGCGCGTCGGGTTGTCGGTGAGCGTGTCGATGATCAACGCGACGCCGCCAGGCCCGTACCCTTCGTACGTCACTTCCACGTAGTCGACCCCGTCGTTGCCGCCCGAGCCCTTCTTGACCGCGCGATCGATGTTGTCCTTGGGCATCGACTTCGCGCGCGCGGCATCGATGGCCAGGCGCAGCCGCGCGTTCGCCGCCGGATCGCCGCCGCCGAGCTTGGCGGCCATCGTGATCTCGCGAATGAGCTTCGTGAACAGCGCACCACGCTTGGCGTCAGTCGCCGCCTTGTAGTGCTTGATGTTCTTCCATTTACTGTGGCCGGCCATGCGAAACTCGTACGTCGGAGGGTCGGGAAGGAGCTCGTCGTACCGGGAAATATACACCCGCACGGCGAGCCCCGGCACGCCGGCG
>JAYUTY010000342.1:0-4144 GCA_043754875.1 Gemmatimonadota bacterium | reverse complement strand
GATGGCCGCGGCCAGGCGATCGCACTCGGCGCTCACGCGCGCCAACAGCTGGATGTTCGCCCGCTGCAATGCAGCAACCCAGGCGACCAGCTCGGCGTGGATCGTCGTCGATGTGCCCAAGTCGTGCGGGGCGCGTGTCCGTGTGAATGCCTGTATCGCGCCTTCGAGCGCGTCCAGCATGCTATCGCGAGCATCGAGCAGCGCAACGAGCGGCGCGGCAACCGCTGGTCCGAGAAGGGTGCCGGCGCGCTCTGTTTCCAGGGCGAGGCTGGCAAGGAGCTGGCCCACGACTTCGTCGTGCCGCACCATCCCCAGCGCTGCTCGCGCGCGCGCCACGCTCACGCGGCGCTCGCTGACTGCACGACGGTGATTTCAGCAAACGCGGAGCGGAGCTCGGCAGCCTGGTGCGTGATCCGCGCGAGCAGTGCCGCGTCGTTCCGGCGGCCGACGTCGATCAGGCTCGCGAGGAAGAACGAGTAGAGAGCTGCGAGCTGCCGGCTCATCTCGCCACCACGCTCCATGTCCAGCCCGCCCATCAGTTCCGCCACCGCGAGTTGCGCCTTCCCGAGCGATTCGCCGCGCAGCTCGAGGTTGCTGGTGTCGATCGCGATCTTGGCACGCTTGAGATGGACGAGCAGGTAGTCGTAGACGATCAAGACGAGCCGACCCGGTGATGCGGAGAGGATCTCCATCTCGCGATAGGTGCTGGAAGCAGCAGCGTAGGTCATGAGAGGCGAGCGTGATGAGAGGGAGTGGATTCGTGCTCCCTCTCATCATCGACGTGACGGAGCCGGGACTGAAGCGGCATCAACGCTGCGGATTGGAAAGCGCCGTCAGTGACGCCGAGATGCGTGCACCCTGCTGCTGAATGCGCGACATGGCTGACTCCATCGACGCAAACTGCTTGAGCATCGCCTGCTTCCGGCGGTCGAGTCGGGCAATGACTTCGCTGCTGCGCGTCCGCAGTCGCGTGATCGATTCGTCGAGCGTCGCCATGTTGGACGGCGCGGTGCCGTCTCCGGCGCGCGTGATCCCGGTCGCGAGTCTGGCGAACGTCGCGCCCACTCCCACGGTGATCGAGGCTCGACCGACGCCCCCTGTGGCGCTGCCCAGGTAGCGCACCACCAACCCATCGGCCGACTCGCCCGCGGCACCAGTGAGCAACTGTCCCGATCCGATCGCGCTCTTCCCATCGATCGTGCCCGAGATGTCGGAACCCGACAGCATTCCCGCGGCCAGCCCGAGTTGCGCCGCCGACGAGCTGTCGCCCACGTCGTAGGCGAGCCGGAAGCCAGCGCTCGAGCCGTACTGAGTGCCCTCGATGCGGAGTTGTCCCGCCGAGACCGATGCGGTGAGCCGCATGCTTCGGCTCGTGAACATCGCGTTGAGCTTCGTCGCGATCGCCGATGCGTCGTCGCCACCGGCGAGCGTGATGCTGTCGCTCGTGCCGGAGAACGTATCGGTGACGCTGAGGTGTCGCGTCGCCCCGTTCGCATCGAACGGAAAGATGGATCCGGCGCCCGTGAGCGACGGAACCGTGGCCAGCGCCGTCACGACGATCTCATGATTCCCGGCGGCTGTTCGATCACCTGCGCCGATGTACTCGAGCCGGGGCCCGGCCACACTTCCGGAAAGCGCGAACAACGACTTCATCCCCTCGGGATTCACCTGCAGCGTCGCGTTGAAGACAGTGGCGTCCACGCTGAGCTGACCCGCCTTGTCGAGCGTGATGCCGGCGAGCGTTGGGCGCGCGAGCGAGGACCCGACCACATCCGCGAGCAGCGCGCGGGTGAAGGCGGCGGCCGACGCCTTGAGCGTGCTGTTGTACGCGAGCGCCCCACCGCTCGCGGTGTTGGTGCGGACGAAGTCGATGAGCTCGTTGTAGGCCGTGGCGAGTGACTTCGCCGACGTCAGGGCGGCAGTCGTGTCGCGCTTGACCTCAACGTTCACGGTCGTGCCTACCTCCGCCTGCTGGAGTGCGAGCGTCACACCCGTGATGGCATCGCTCACATTGTTCGTGGAGCGGGACATCAGCACGCCGTCCACACGAAGCTGAGCGTCGCTCCCGCTCGTCACGGCGCGCACGCGCCCAACTGTCTCGATGCCGAACGCACCGATTCCTGTGGTGCCGCCGCCATTCTGGGCGCCCTTGTTCACCGACATTGCGAGCGAGAGCTGGGAGTCACCGGCGATGCCGTCGGCGAGGTGGATCTTGCCGTCGGTGCCGATCGACGCGGTAGCACCTCGCGAGCCTCCACCGAAGGCACTCGGGCCATTGAGCTGGGCGAGCACGTCGGACATCGTGCTTCCTGGCGCTACGGCGAACGAGAGCGACACCGCTGTGCCGTCGCCGCGGCGGCCGTTGAAGACGATCTGGTCGCCCGCGCCGATATTGGCGCTCGCTCCATTCGCGGAGAGATCGGTGAGCAGCGTGGACGCCGAGGCGACAGCCCCACCACCATCAGTGAGGGCAGTGCTGCCGACTGATTGTGCGATCGCGCTTCGCCCACCCTGCAGCATGCCCAACATCTGGAGCGTACGCATGCTTCCAGCGTCCGGCACGGTCGGATCGTTCGTACTGGGGATGGCCGAGACACCGGCGTCGATCTGGAGACGAGAGCGCGCGACGCCGTTCTCCGTCGTGGTCGTCGTGCGCGCACCGATGCCGGCGGCCTGCAGCTTGGCGACGAGGTCCGAGAGCGAGTCGCGCTCGAGGTCGAGCATGATCGTCCGGTTGCCGACCTTGATCGATGCCGGCGCCGGATAGCTCATGCCGAGCATCTGACCGACGGCGATCTCGGTCGAGGAGAAGCCGCCGCTAGTCGCAGAGCCGGTCGTGCCGCTCGGATTGACCAGGCTTGCGTCGACCAGGCCGAGCTGCTGCACGACACCACCACTGGCGCTGCTGTCCAGCAGCTCGATGCCGCGCGCACCAGGTGCGTCGCTCGAGAGCACCAGGCGGCTGGAGCCGTTCGCCGTGCTCAGCACCGTCGCGGTCACACCCGAGGCAAAGGTGCCGCTGTTGACGGCGTTGATCTTGTCGCGAATGGCATTCAACGAGTCGGACGCGGCGATCGACACCTTGCGGCCGTTGACCGCAAAATCACCGGCGAGGCTGGCCGCGGCGGACGCGCTGGCGAACGCTGATCCGCTCAGCTTCTCGGCCCGTGCGAGGCTGAGGACCTCCACCTGATACGTGCCGGCAACGGCACCTGTCGACGCCGTCGCTGACATCAGCGCTCGGCCCGTGGTGGGGCTGGCAGCAGCAGTCGCGAGGAAGGAATTCAGCGAGGTGCCATCGCGCAGGGCGACGGCGGCCGTCTGGAGGCGTTGAGCGGTGAGCTGGTAGCTCGCCCACGCGCCCGACCGCTTCTGCTGCGCGGTGATCGATTGCGTGATCGGGTCGAGCTCGCGCGACTGGTCGACCTGGGAGAGCTGGTCAACGAGGTCACGCCACTGAATGCCACTGACGAGCCCCGAGACACTTGTGATGGAATCGGCCATGTGGTCCTTCCTGGTCGGGAGACGCTATGCGTACCGTGAAACGGGCGAAGCCCCTGGATCGAGCCGAGAGGCCCGACCCAGGGGATCACCGTGAACCTTCGGGGGAATCAGCCGCGGAGCAGCTGAAGCACACCCTGACCCGCCTGGTTCGCCTGCGCCAGCATCGCCGTGCCGGCCTGCGACAGGATGTTGCTCTTGGAGAACTTCGTCATCTCGTCCGCCATGTCGACGTCACGGATGACCGACTCGGCCGCCGCGAAGTTGGTGATGGCCGTCTTGATGTTGTCCTGCGCGTACGCGATGCGGTTCTGCGCCGCACCGATGTTGCCGAGCGTGTCGCTGACCTTGCCGAACGCCGCGTCGATGTTGGTCAGGGCGGTACGCGCCTTGGCCGACGTGGTCAGGTCATCCGTGCTGATGCCGAGCGTGGTGAGCTCGAGATTGAATGCGTCCAGCTTGATCGCGTCCTTGCCGTCGACGTACTGACCGCTCGAACCGATCAGGAAGGACTGCGGCGTTCCTGCAACTGCGGTGACGGCCGCGACCGCGGCGACGCCGGCGACTGCCGTGACGCCAGTGACTGCCGCGACCGACGTCGTGGTGATGCTGAAGCCCTTCGAGTTATCGAAGCGCTTGGTGG
>JAYUTY010000341.1:0-4163 GCA_043754875.1 Gemmatimonadota bacterium | reverse complement strand
ACGACGGGCAGGTGCACCAGGTTCCGCTGCGCGGCGTCGCGCTCGCGATGAACGAGCCCATCGGCGTCATCGGCGTTGGATGTCCGGACGAGGCTCCGCTGCTCGGACTCGTCTCGCTCATCGGGCCGGCGATCGCCGTGGGCAACACGGTCGTCGCCGTGCCGAGCGAGCGAGCGCCGCTCGCGGCGACGGATTTCTATCAGGTGCTGGAGACGTCGGATCTGCCAGCGGGCGTCGTCAACATCGTGACCGGCGCGAAGGACTCGCTGCTGAAGACGCTGGCCGAGCACGACGACGTGGATGCGATCTGGTACTTCGGGTCGCGCGAGGGAGTGAAGGCCGTGGAGCTGGCGAGCGCGAGCAACATGAAGCGCACGTTTGCCGAGTTCGCGCCGCGCGACTGGACGAACAGGGCGCAGGGCGAGGGGCGCGCCTTTCTGCGCGAGGCGACGCAGGTGAAGAACATCTGGATCCCGTACGGCGAGTGACGTGAGTCGACATTGGGCGGATGATGCGCGCTCCAGATGTCTCCAATCATGGACACTTTATGCGACGTCCGTTGCGTCATCGTGCACAATCCCGATGCCGAGCTCTTGAGCCAACTCCATTAGTGCCACAATGTTACAGGCCATGTGAATGACGGTGCAAGGATCGCCTAGATAGGGGCCAGACCCCATCCAGGTAGATCTCATGCAACTGGCTGTCGATTTTCGTGTGCTGTATCTGGGCGACCGGCTGAGTGATGTCGTCGCGCTGTATGGCGAGCTGGACCAAGGTCGTGGTTGCGTCGTCCAGGCGCAGTGCGGAGGGTCGAATGCAGTCCTGGCCGCCGAGGAAGCGTTCGACTTCGTGATCATCGATCACTGCCTCCAGGAGCTCGGCGGCGAGCTGTTCCTTCAGCGGCTTCAGGCGCACTCACCGCAGGCGGAACGGCTGATCATTGCCTGGGCCCCCGATCGCAGGATCGTGGAGCTCGCGGACGCACGTGAGGCGCCGCTGATGCGCGCGTTGCACGTACCGCGCTCATCGATGTGCTTCTACGGGGCCATGCCGGGTGAGACGCCTGAGGCGCATGCGCACGCGTAGGGGGAGGTGAACACGCGAAGATGAACAGGCGCTCGGCCTCGTAGTCAGGGCGCCAGCTTCCCTTGAAGCTCCGCTGCATTCCGCGCCGGCACGCGCCATCTTTCTTCGATGCGTCTCTCCCTGCTTTTCCTGCTCACGGCTCCGTTGATCGCCGCGGCGCAGAGCCCTACCCCGCCCCGCGCACTCCCCACCAGCGTCGCTCAGCGCACCACGAGCCCCATCCGGATCGACGGCCGGCTCGACGACGCCGCCTGGGCCGCCGCACCCGTCACCAGCAGCTTCACGCAGATCGACCCCACCGAAGGGCAGCCGGCGAGCCAGCGCACCGACGTGCGCGTGCTCTACGACGACGAGGCGCTCTACGTCGGCGTGCGGCTCCACGACAGCGGCGCCATCACCGCGCGGCTTGGCCGCCGAGACATGGAGCTCGGCGACTCCGACTGGTTCGGGCTGATGCTCGACAGCTATCACGATCATCGCACCGCCTTCGGCTTCGACGTGAACCCGGCTGGCGTGAAGCGCGACGAGGTCAAGACGATCAACACCGACGACAACTCGTGGGACGCCGTCTGGAGCGTCGCGACCTCGATCGACTCGGCCGGGTGGACCGCGGAGTACCGCATCCCGTTCAGCCAGCTCCGCTTCCGCGCCGACAGTTCCCTCACGTGGGGCGTCCAGTTCGAGCGCATCATCGGGCGCAATCACGAGTATTCGGTGTCCACCTTCATCCCGAAGAAGGACGCCGGCGGGGTGCCCGCGTACGGCCATCTCGTGGGGCTGCAGCGCCTCGCGCCGGGCTCGCGGCTCGAAGTGCTGCCGTACACGGTGGCCCGCGGCGAGTTCATCGACCGCACCTTCAATCCGTATCGCACGCGGCGCGAGTACGGCTCGTCGGCCGGCGTGGACCTGCGCTATCGGGTGGCGTCGAACCTCACGCTCAACGCGAGCGTCAATCCGGACTTCGGCCAGGTGGAGCTCGATCCCGCCGTGGTGAACCTCGGCGTCTATGAAACGTTCTTCGCCGAGAAGCGCCCGCTCTTTCTGGAAGGAAGCGAGATCTTCGACTTCGGTGGGGGCAACACGAGCGGCGGGCAGCTCTTCTACTCGCGCCGCATCGGGCGTCAGCCGTCGCTCCGGCCGCCGAGCCAGCTCGCCGACATTCCGGGGAGCACGTCCATCCTCGGCGCGGCCAAGCTCACGGGCAAGATCGGCGGCTGGTCGATCGGCACGCTCGCCGCGCTGACCGGGCGCGAGGAGGCGCGCTACCTGGATGCCACGAGCATCGACCGGCAGTACGCCGTGGAGCCGCGCTCGATGTACCTCGTCTCGCGGAGCCGGCGCGAGCTCAATGGCGGCCGCTCGATGATCGGTGGCGTCTTCACCGGCGTCGCTCGGCAGCTCGACACCGATGTGCTGCGCGGCGCGTTCCGCTCGAGCGCGTTGGCGGGTGGGATGGACTTCCGCCACGAGACGGCGGACCGGCAGTGGGCGCTCCGCGGCGACGTGGAGACGAGCCTGATCGCCGGCGCGAACGCGGCGATCATCGGCGTGCAGCGCGCGTCGAACCACTTCTTCCAGCGGCCGGACGCACTGCACCTCGGGGTGGACTCATCCGCGACGCGGCTGTTCGGCTACGGGATGAGCCTCGCCGCCGCCAAGCAGGGAGGCGAGCACTGGCGCGGCGAGCTGGCGGGCGCCATCACGAGCCCGCAGTACGAGGTGAACGACCTCGGCTTCGCGGTGCGCACCGACCGGCGCGACGTGCAGCTGACCACGACCTATCTGCAGAATCGGCCGAGCGAGCGGCTGCGGCGCTGGCAGTCGTCGGCGTCGATCCGGTCGGAGCACAACTTCGCGCGCGAGCCGATCCTCACCGTGGGGACGCTGACCGCGAGCACGCTCACGGCGGGCTACACGAGCGTGTCGGGCAACGTGCGGCGCCAGTTCCGCTCGTTCGACGACCGCCTGACGCGCGGCGGCCCGATCGCCGTCCGGCCGGCGGTCTGGAGCTCGAGCGCGTCGCTCCAGACGGACGGACGCAAGGCGATCACCGGCAGTGCGGCGGCGAACGGCTCGCGCGACGAGGCGGGTGGCTGGAGCTACACCGTCTCCACCGCGGTGGGGCTCAAGCCGAGCAGCCGGTGGAACATGCGCGTGGGCCCGACCTTCACGCGAGCGAGCGTCGTCGCGCAGTTCGTCACCAGCGCGGGCGACGCCGTGTACGCCCCGACGTACGGGCGGCGCTACCTGTTCGCCCCCCTGTCGCAGACCGAGCTGGGGATCGAGACTCGGTTCAACTACACCTTCACGCCGCGTCTCACGCTCGAGACCTACGTGCAGCCGCTCATCTCGAGCGGCGATTACGGTGCGGCGAAGCAGCTCGTCGCCGCGCGCACCTTCGACTTCGTGCCGTATGGCGGCGCGATCCCGAATCTCGACTTCAACCTGCGTTCACTGCGCGGCAATTCCGTGCTGCGCTGGGAGTGGCGGCCGGGCTCTACCTTGTATGCCGCGTGGCAGCAGAGCCGGCGCGACGTCGGTGCCTTCGGCGACTTCTCGCTGGACCGCGACGGCCGGTCGCTGGTGGGAATCCGGCCGGACAACATCTTCCTCCTCAAGGTGAACTACTGGTTGGCACCCTGACCGGGATCCGGGGTACTGGCGCATAGGCCAGCGGCGGTCCCAACGGTTTGTATACCGTTGCGTATACCATTTGCAGCGTATCGAATCGTCTCCGGCTCGTCGACCGACGTACCGCTCCACCGGGAATCTCCAATGCGCCTCTTGTCAGCTCGCGTCGCCCTGCCTGCCCTCGCTGCGGCGGCGACGCTCGCGCTCATCGCCCCCGCCCTCCAGGCGCAGCGCGGCGGTGACGGCTACCTGTTCAACCGGCCAGTCGCGCAGATCACCCTCCGTGGCGGCTATGCGGCCGCCCGCGCGGGAAGTGACCTGTTCGACTTCGCCACCAACGAGCTGACGCTCAAGCGCAGCGACTTCAGCGGAATCACCGCCGGCCTCGACCTCGGCATCCCGATCACGTCGCGGCTGGACGTGGTGCTGGGTGCGGACTTCGCGCA
>JAYUTY010000340.1:0-11974 GCA_043754875.1 Gemmatimonadota bacterium | reverse complement strand
GATATCGCGGCGCCCGTCAGTCCAGCCTCACGCTGCCCCTAGCGAGCAGCACCCTGTTCCAGCCGGATGGACTCGCGCGTGCCGTACTCGCTGTCCTGGAGCACGGCCTGAAAACCATGACGCGACATGACGTTGAGGATCACGGGGCCCTGAAGGTTGGCCGTGGCCTCCCCGCCGGCACCGGGCAGCGTGACGATCGCGAACACGTTCACGTGTGTCGGCTCGCTGGTCCCCAGCCGCTGCAGCACGAGGCCGGTGAGATCCACGGTGTATCCGTCGAAGTACAGGAAGGGATCGACGAGCAGGAAGGAGAGCGTCGCATGCTCGGTCGACTGCAGCCAGTAGAAACCGTCCCGGCCGGCCGGCAGGAGTGCGAAGCCGCGGCACTCGGGGAAGCCGAACAGACCGTCGGGCATCGTGACGAGCTGGTCGTCGCCGACCTCGATCTCGCCGAAGAGTTGCGTCGCGATCATGTGGGAAGTGCGGTCGTGGGAGAGAGGGGCTGGGGCAGTCATCAGCGGAGGTAGTCGGTGAGGCTCATGCTGAGCACCTTGGACGTCGCCATCATCGCGGCCTGATACGCCGTCTGCTTCTGCACGAGCTGCGTCACGGCGCTTTCGATGTCGATGTCCTGCAGGGTGGAGCGGTACGTGGTGAGGTTGACCTTGAGTGCGCTCAGGTTCTGTGCGGCGACCTGGAGCCCGTTCGTGCGTGCGCCGCTGTCGCCCAGGAGGAGCTGTACCTTGTCGAACGCCGTGTCCACCGCACCCAGCGAACCGGTCGTCGCGACCCGATCGCCCGAGGCGAGCGCCCTCGCCGCATCTCGCAGCGAGGTGAGGACGCCGGAATCGAGGAAGGCCTGCTTGCCATCGTGGGTGGCAATCATCGATTGCCCCGCCCCGATCTGCACGCCCTGGGTTCCAACGGGATTCGTGCTCGTGAAGTCCAGCGCGGTTCCTGTGCCCGTGGCCGAGAAGGGCGAATCGGTCGCCGTGTCCCCGCCGAACAGGTAGGCGTCGCCGAAGCGCGTGCTGCCGATCGCGACGACCTGCTTGAAGAGCTGCTCCATCTCCTTGGCCGCCACGGCACGCGTCGCCGGCGTCGCGGTATCGGTCGCCTGCGAGAGCGTGAGCTCCTTGGCCCGCGTCAGGATGTCGTTGACCTGGTCCAGTGCCGTCTCTTCCGCCGCGCTGCGCGAGGTGGCCGAGTCGATGTTCCGCTTGTACTGGTCCAGCGCCGTGAGGGAGCTGGAGGACGCCATGATCTGCGACGCGGCCGTCGGATCGTCCGACGACGTCTGCACCTTGAGCCCACTGGAGAGCTGCGTCTGGAGCCGCTGGATCTCGCTCGAGTTCCGCTGCAGTCCGGCCAGTGAGTTACGTAGTACGATGTTGTTCGTGATTCGCATGCAGCGTTACCTTTGTCGGGCCCGATGCGCATCCGTGATTCCCGGCCCGAGCCGGGATCACCACTGGCGTTGAGTATCGGCCGACTTCCTCCCCAGCTTTAACTTTTCCCGGCCGCACGCTAAATGGCGACAATCCTGTACGTCGACGATGAGCCCGCGATCGGGCTGATCCTCGAGGACACGCTCGAGCGCGCCGGCCACACGGCCATCGGCGCCCACAGCGTGCCGCAGGCGCTCCAAGCGCTCACCCGCGGCGGGGTGGACCTGGTGATCTCGGACTACCGCATGCCGGGGCTCACGGGGCTCGAGTTCCTCCAGCTCCTGCAGCAGGAGGGCTACGACGTCCCGCTCATCATGCTCACGGGCTACGCGACGATCGAGCACGCGGTGGCGAGCATCAAGGCGGGCGCGATCGACTACATCACGAAGCCGGTCCGCCCCGAGCAGCTCGAGCTCGCGGTCAACCAGGCGCTCGAGTTCGTGCGGCTGCGCCGAGAGAACGACACGCTCCGCCGCGAGGTGATGGAGTTCCGGAACGAGCGGCAGATCATCGGCGACAGCCAGATGATCCGCCGCCTCATGCAGACGGTGAACACCGCAGCCCCCACCCGCGCCACGGTGCTGCTGCAGGGAGAATCGGGCACGGGCAAGGAGCTGTTCGCGCGCGCGATCCACGACGCCAGCGACCGGCGCGACAAGCCGTTCATCAAGTTGAACTGCGCCGCGCTCCCCGAGGGGTTGATCGAGAGCGCCCTGTTCGGCCACGAGAAGGGCGCCTTCACCGGCGCGATCAAGCGCGTGGAAGGGGCATTCGAACGCGCCCACACGGGCACGCTGCTCCTCGACGAGATCAGCGAGATGCGGCTCGACCTCCAGGCCAAGCTGCTGCGCGTGCTTCAGGAGCAGGAGTTCGAGCGGGTGGGCGGGTCGTCCCCGATCAAGGTGGACGTGCGCATCATCGCCACGACGAACCGCGATCTGGCCGAATTCTCCTCGCTCGGACACTTCCGCCAGGACCTGTACTTCCGCCTCAGCGTCATCCCGATCTCCATCCCGCCTCTGCGCGAGCGGCCGGAAGACATCCCCCTCCTCGCCTCCCGCTTCGCCGTGCGGGTCGCGGCGGAGATGAAGAAGGACATCAAGGGGATGGCACCGGAGACGATTGCCATGCTTCAGGCCTACTCCTGGCCCGGTAACGTGCGCGAGCTGCAGCACGCGGTCGAGCGCGCGGTGATCCTCTCGCCAGAGCAAGTGCTGCTCCCCCACGCCTTCGACGGGCAGCGCTTCGGCCTGACGCAGCGCTGGAGCGGTCCGACGCCGGTCCGATCCCTCCCTTCGGTCGCCTCGATGCTCGAGGGCGCGCCCGTCGCGACGGTACCCGAAGGGGCCGTGGTGCTCACGTCGCTGGACGTCGGTGAGGCGGAGGGGCGGCTGATCATCCGGGCGCTCGAAGTCAGCGGCGGCAACCGGACCCGCGCCGCCGAGCTCCTCGGGATGAGCGTCCGGACACTCCGGAACAAGCTGAACGGACCAGACGCGGCTGCTTCCTTATAGTAGCTGGGCTCGCTCGGTGTCCCGTCCGGGCATCCTAAAAAACGGCGTCAGGTAAGAGCGTCCGACAAGAGCGTCGTTCGTCGGGGGACGCGGATCGTCACGGATCTGGCAATGATCCGCGCAGATCTGTCCATCTATTCGCGAGGATCCGCGTCCCCCTCCGAACGACGCTCTTGATTTTGACGTTGTGGCTTTTGACGCTGTTGCCTCGGCAGCGCTCTGATTGGCCAATCAGCCCGGCAAGAACTGCCCGCATGTCACTTTTTGCCGCTATCCACACCACTCCGATCGACAGGAAGCCAAGGAACGAGGCGATCACGATGTAATTCATGCTACTCCAGTAACCACAACGACTTACCTCCTCTCTCCCCGGCCCGGTTTCTCCTGAAATCGGGCCTTTTTGTGCCCCCGATCACTCTGGTCCGCGCCCTGCCTTTCCCTATGCCGTCAGCCAGCTCCGCTCGGCAGCCTCCGCCTCCCTCCCGCGGCCCGCATGCTCCCCACGATCCTCAGCCGGTCCCTTCCGACCACGTCGCTCAAGGACGCGCTCGACGTCAGTGCCCAGCGCACGAAGACGATCGCCGATCGCGTCGCACGGGCGTCGCTCAACCCGGCCGGCTTCGCCCTGCCCGCCGACGGCAGCCGCGTCGCGCCGGACGGGCCGATCGATCTGGAGCAGGAGATGGTCTCGCTCGCCGACGAGCAGCTCCACTTCGAAGCCACCGCCAAGCTGCTCGAGAAGGCGTACGCGCAGCTCCGCCTCGCCATCAAGGACAGGTAGAGCCATGCCGCCGATCGGTGGACTCTCTCCTTCGGTTCCGCTCCTGCCGCCCGTTCGTCCGGCTGGCGAGAGCAACCTGCGCCCCATGTTCCACTCGCTCTCCATCGCCGCGAGCGGTTTGAGCGCGCAGCGGGCCCGCCTGGAAGTCGCCGCACAGAACATCGCCAACGCCGAGACCACGCGCACCGCCGAGGGCGGACCGTATCGTCGCAAGGTCGTCTCGCTCGAAGCCAATCCGGGCACGCCGACACTGCCGCAGTCGATCGACCTCTCGTCGCTCAGCGTGCTCGCCGGCGCCGGCTCGCCCCTTGGCGCGCTGGCGTCGATCCCCATCCCGATCGCCGGTGCGCCCGAGTCGCCGGACTCCGGCGGCGTCAGGATCGTCGGCATCACCGCAGACAAGTCTGAAGGTCCGCTCGTCTACGACCCCGGCCATCCGGACGCCAACGCCAGTGGCTACGTGCGCATGCCGAACGTCCGCATCACCGACGAGATGATGGAATTGATGGACGCCCGCCGCGTGTACGACGCGAATGCGACGGTGTTCCAGTCCGCGAAGGCGATGCTTCGCCGCGCGCTCGACATCTGACAGAGACACGAATGAGCCTCAACAGCATCGGCGGCGCTGCTTACACGCGCCCACCCGCCACTCCGCAGTCGAACGGCACTGCTCCCCTTCGCGATCAGGGAACGGCACGACCGAACGGCGCCGGCAACGGCATCGCCCGCACGCCGGCACCGTCGCAGCCCTCGGCGCTCCGCGCACCGACCGCCGCACCGGGCGCCGCCAGCGCGCTTCCGCTCGAGGCACCAGCCGGTACGGACCCCGAGCTCTGGAGCGTGCTCTCGAGCGAGGAGCGCGGCTTCTTCGCGAAGTCCGGCGCGATGGGCCCGCTCACCTATGGGCGCATCATGCAGCAGGGCGCGCAGCCCGTGCCGCCCGCCGTGCGCGGCGGCCGTCTGGACATCCGCGCCTGACGATGAGCATGCCGATCGGAGGACCCGGTGGCCGTGGTCGCATCGGGCTCGACATCGCCGGTGGCGAGCGCTCCCTGCGCCCCGCCACGCAGCCAGCGGAGGGCGCGTCGTTCTCCGACACGCTCAAGCAGGCGATCGGCGGCGTGCAGCAGTCGCAGGAGACCGCCTCGGACGCGGTGGGCAAGTTCCTCCGCGGTGACAACGTCGAGCTGCATCAGGTGATGGCGGCCACGGAAGAGGCGCAGCTCTCGCTCGAGATGCTCATCGAGCTTCGCAACAAGTTCACGGAAGCGTATCGCACCGTGATCAACATGCAGGGCTAACGGATGCCACCAGCGATTCAGACCCTGCTCGACCAGATCGGCGGCACGCGCCGCGCCCTCATCATTCTCGTGGGCGTCGCGACTGCCGCCGGCATCTTTGCGCTCTCACGCTGGGCGAGCCAGCCCCAGTGGGTCCCCGCTTTCAGCGGCGTTCCCCTCGAGAGCGTCGGACAGATGACGGACAAGCTCGACCAGGCCGGCGTCCTCTACAGGCTCGAGCGCGGCGGTGCCGACATCCTCGTCGCCGCCCCGGACATTGCCAAGGCACGCGTCGCCCTCGCCCGTGGCGGCATGCCCGGCCAGGGCCGGCCCGGACTCGAGCTGTTCGACCAGCCCTCCTGGGGCATGACGGACTTCACACAGCGCATCAACTACCGCCGCGCGCTCGAAGGAGAGCTCGAGCGCACGGTCGGCAAGATGCGCGGCATCGAGGCGGCGCAGGTCCACCTCGTGATGCACGAGACGCAGGGCTTCGGCGCCATGGAAAAGCCGGCCGAGGCGAGCGTGGTGCTCAAGCTCCGTAGCGGCGCGCCGGCCCAGCCGGACGTCGTCAAGGGAATTTCACATCTCGTGGCAAGCAGCGTGGACGGCCTCACGAGCGATCACGTCACCGTGGTGGACGACGCCGGACGCCTGCTCAGCGAAGGCGACGAGCCCACGACCGCCGAGGGGATGAGCAACAAGCAGCTCCAGCTCCAGCGCGACGTCGAGGAGTATCTGCGCAACAAGGCCGAGCGCCTGCTCGCACAGATGGTCGGCAGCGGCAACGCGCGCGTGCAGGTCAACGCGGCGATCAACTTCGACCGCGTCGAGCGCCGCACCGAGACGCTGGATCCCGACAAGCAGGTCGTCGCCAACGAGACCAAGAGCGAGATCGTGCCGGGCGCGCAGGGCGGCGCCGGCCAGACGAACACCGGCACGCAATACGAGAACTCGCGCCTCACCGAGACCTTCTCCGGAGCGATCGGCAACCTGAAGCGCGTCACGGTCGCGGTGCTCGTGGCCGACAAGCGCGACTCCGCGCCCGGTGCCAAGACCGCAACCTCCATCAAGCGCACCCCGACCGAGGTCGCGCAGATCGAGTCGCTGGTGCGCAGCGCGGTGGGTCTCGACAGCGCGCGCGGCGATCTCGTGAGCGTCGTCAGCATGCCGTTCGATGCCAGCGATCACGCACCGGTCGAGGTGGAGAAGCGCGACATGCTGCAGATCATCCAGGACGTGCAGCGCCCGGCGATCGGCGTGCTCGGCCTCCTGCTCGCGTTCGTCGTCGCGCTGCTCAGCATCAAGGCGCTCAAGCGGCCGGCCAGCGAGTACCAGGCTGGCTCTCCGGTGATCAGCCTGCCGCGCGGCGAGGCAGTGCGCGAGCCGACCTACATCCCGATGCCCGCCGCACCGGTACCGGTCGCCAACATCATGCGCGACCGCGTCTCGGCCACGGTGGAGACGCAGCCTGATGTCGCGGCGCGGCTCGTCCGCGCCTGGATCAAGGAGGGCTGAGTAGATGGCGCTCACGCTCGCACGCCCCCGTGATCTCGACGGCCTGAACGGCCCGCAGAAGGCCGCGATCCTCTGCATGGTGCTCGGCTCCGAACAGGCGGCGATGATCACGCAGAAGCTCTCCGCGGAAGACGTGGAGACGATCTCGTTCGAGATTGCCCGCATGGACCGCGTGAGCGGTGACACGGCGGAAGCGGTGCTCAACGAGTGGCTGGAGATCATGGTCGCCGCTGACTCGCTCGCGAGCGGCGGCATCGAGTACGCCCGCGAGGTGCTGGAGAAGGCGTTCGGCATGGGCAAGGCGACGACGATGCTCAAGCGCATCCAGCTGCAGCTCGCCGACAACGCCGGCCTGCAGCGGCTGCGCAACGCCGATCCGCAGCAGCTCGGCAACATGATGCGCGGCGAGCATCCGCAGACGGTCGCGCTCATTCTCGCGCACCTGGAGCCGGCGCACACCGCCAACGTGCTCAAGGAGCTGGAGCCGGTCCTCGGCAGCGAAGTCGTCTTCCGCATGGCGCGCATGGAGAAGGTGTCGCCGGACATGCTCCAGCTGATCGAGCGCTCGATTCTCGCCGAGACCGATCTCGCGCCGACACCGGGCATGAGCGCCTCGGGTGGACCGGCCGCTGTGGCCGCGGTGCTCAACCTGGTCGCTCCGTCACTCGAGAAGATCATCCTCGACGGCGTCACGGCGAAGGACGCGGTCCTCGCCGAGCAGATCAAGAACCTGATGTTCGTCTTCGAGGATCTCGTCAGCCTCGACGAGCGCTCGCTCACGCGCCTCCTGCGCGAGGTCGACTCCAAGGAGCTGGCGCTGGCGCTCAAGCAGGCGAGCAACGAAGTGCGCAACAAGATCATGGGCTCCATGTCGCAGCGTGCCGTCGCCGCCCTCAAGGAAGAGATCGAGATGCTTGGACCCAGCCGCAAGACGGACGTCGAGAAGGCGCAGACGAACATCGTGGCCGCCGTACGCAAGCTCGAAGAGTCGGGCGAGATCGTCCTCAGCGGAGGCGGCGATGATCTGGTCTGACGCGACTCCTTCATCGCAGGTGCGCTACATGTCCACATCTCCCGCCACACCGGGCGTCTGGTCGCTGGAAGAGCTTCACGCCACGGATGGTGAGCTGTTCCACGCCGAGGGCGACGCCGTGACGATGACGGCCGCCGAGCTCGAGGCACAGGCCGACGCCGAGCGCGCGCGCATCTCGGCCGAGTCGTACCGGGCCGGCTACGAGGCTGGCTGCACGGATGCGGAGGGCCGCGCGAGCGAGACGTTCGCCAGCTCGCTCGCGACGCTCCGCAGCGCCGCCGCGGAACTGGTCGCCAACGAGGCTCGCTCGCTCGGAACGCTCGAGGACAACATCGCCGCACTCGCGGTCGCGATCGCTCGTCAGCTCATCGGGCGCGAGGTGCGAACGTCGCCCGAGATCGTCGTTGATCTCGTCCGTCACGCGGTCGCGGAGTTTCCCATCGACCAGCAGCTGCGCATCCGCATCAATCCGCTCGACCTCTCCACGCTCGCTGCCACACCGGATGGCGACACCGTGCGCATCGCGCCAGGCCGCGACATCGTCTGGGTCCCCGACGCACGCATCTATCCGGGCGGCTGTGTGATCGAAGGGCGCGAGCGCATCATCGATGGCCGAGTGGACACGGCGCTCGAGCGCACGTACCACCGCCTCGTCAACCCGGCGGCCTGACGATGACGACCATGTTTGCGCCTCTCACCGAGCGGCTCGCCGAGCTGCCGCGCCTGGCAACCTACGGCCGCATTACGCGGCTGGTCGGTCTCGTCGCCGAAGCCTCTGGCATGCACGTGGGTCTCGGGGAGCTCTGCCGCATCACGAGCCTGGCCGAGGATCGCTCCGTGCTCGCCGAAGTCGTCGGCTTCCACGAGCGCGGCGTGCAGATCATGCCGCTGGGCGACATGAGCGGACTTCACCCCGGCAGCATGGTGCAGCCGCTCGGCCGCACCTTCGGCGTGGACGTGGGACCGGCGCTGCTCGGCCGCGTGCTCAACGGTCTCGGGCATCCGATCGACGGGCTGGGCAAGGTGCAGTTCGATTGCCGTGTGCCGCTCGCCGCCGAGCCGCCCAACCCGCTCGACCGACAGATGATCAGCGAGGTGCTCGAGACGGGCGTTCGCGCGATCGATGGAACGCTCACGATCGGCCGCGGCCAGCGCGTCGGCATCTTCGCCGGCTCCGGCGTGGGCAAGAGCACCCTGCTCGGCATGATCGCGCGTCAGGCGA
Organism: Gemmatimonadota bacterium; assembly: GCA_043754875.1. Lineage (GTDB taxonomy): Bacteria > Gemmatimonadota > Gemmatimonadetes > Gemmatimonadales > Gemmatimonadaceae > AG11. The sequence goes on along the minus strand of JAYUTY010000340.1, from coordinate 3,178 downwards.
AGGCCGACGTCAACGTGATCGCGCTGCTCGGCGAGCGCGGTCGCGAGGTGCGCGACTTCATCGAGCACTCGCTCGGGCCCGAAGGGCTGGCCCGCTCCGTGGTGATCGTGGCCACCGGCGACCAGGCTGCGCTCGTGCGCGCCCGCGGAGCGCTCGTCGCCACTGCGATCGCCGAGTACTTCCGCGACCAGGGCAAGGAAGTGCTGCTGATGGTGGATTCCGTCACCCGCGTCGCGATGGCATGGCGCGAGATCGGACTCGCGGTCGGCGAGCCCCCCACCACGAAGGGTTATCCGCCGTCCGTGTTCGCCGCGCTGCCGCGCCTGCTCGAGCGCGCCGGCAATGGCGCGACGGGTGGCATCACCGGGATCTACACCGTGCTGGTCGATGGCGACGACTTCAACGAGCCCGTCGCCGACGCCGCCCGCTCCATCCTCGACGGCCACATCGTCCTCACGCGCAAGCTCGCCGCGCAGGGGCACTACCCGTCGATCGACATTCTCGAGAGCAAGAGCCGCGTACGTGACCAGGTGATCGACACGCCGCAGCGCAGCGCCGCGAACGCGCTGCTGCGGCTCGAGGCCGCCTATCGCGAGAAGGAAGATCTGTTGATGGTCGGTGCGTACCAGAAGGGAAGCGACCCGCAGGTCGACGCCGCCGTCGTGTTGCGCGATCGCGTGCTCGACTTCCTCCAGCAGCAGCCCGAGGTGAGCTCCACCATGGGTGCCACGCGCAACATGCTGCTCGGCCTCGGCACGCAGATCGAGCAGCTCACGAGGAAGAGCGCTTGAGCCGCTTCCGCTTCCGCCTCCAGAAGGTGCTGGAGCTCAAGGCGAAGAGCGAGCAGCACGCCGCGAGTGAGCTCGCGCGCGTGCAGGGCCTCGCGGAGCAGGCCCGCCAATCCCACGCGGCGCTCGCCGAGATGCGACTCAGCGGCAGCGAGCAGGTGGCCAGTGCGCATGGCTCGATGGTGACTATCGGCCAGCTGCAGAACATGGGCTTCGTGCTCTCGCAGCTCGACCAGCACGTGGATCACGCGGCGAGCGGAGCCGCGAGTGCGCAGTCGGTGGTGGACGGCGCCCAGGCAGAGCTGACGGCGGCGCACCAGGCGCGCCGCGTCCTCGACCGGCTGCGCGACCGCCAGAAGGGCGAGTGGCAGACTGCCGCATCGCAGGCCGATCTCGCCAGCATGGACAGTCTCGCGCTCACACGCTTCACGAAGTCGAACTCGCAGCTCCCCGACGCATGAAGTCTCTCATTCTCGCCTTCGTCCTCGCCCTCGTCGTCGGCATCGGTGGCGCCTCCGCGGCCGCCGTCGTCAAGGCCCGGCGCGCCGCTCCTGCAATCGTGGCCGACACGACGCGGCGGCCGCACGCCGACTCCAGCGCACTGCGAGTGATCGAAGCGTCGGGCGCGTCCGTCACGTCCGTCACGGAGACGGCCGTTCGCGACACCATGTCCCCGCTCGCTCACACCGACAGCGCGGCGAAGCACGCCCCCGCATTGTCCGCCGCTCCGACCATCAGTCATGCCGACACGCCTGGCGCGGAGCTGCATCACACGCCGCTCCCTGGCCCGGCGCTCGGTGCCATCGGGGCATCCACTCCTACGGCCGCGACGAGCCCGACGGTGAAGCCCGCTGCTGGTCCGTCGGCGCCAGGCGACGTTCCGCCCGGTGAGCGACGCGTCTCCCGCGTCTTCGCCTCAATGGCGCCGCGCGAGGCGGCGAAGGTGCTCGAGCAGATGAGCGACGCGGACGTCGCGATCATCCTCGGCAATCTGCAGGAGAAGAAGGTGGCGGCGATCCTCGCGCTGCTTCCCGCGCCTCGCGTCGCTTCGATCAGCCGTGGTGTCCTCCGTCCCGCCCCAGGAGCCAAGTGAACCTCTCTCCCCTCGCCGGCTCCACGCCGGCGTCAGCCGATCCCTTCTCGAGGCCCGTGGCCTCGAGTGGATCGGACGATGCCGCGACGAGCTCCGTCTTCGCCAGTCTGCTCGCCGGCGCGCTGCTCCCGACGCCGCTGCTCAGCGCCCTCGCACCCAAGCTGCTCGGCGTCGCCGATGCGCTGCGCGCTGGTGCGACGGGCGAGGCGGCGACAGCAGCCGCCACGGACGGACTCGTCGCATCGGACTCGGCCAACTCCGCGGATTCGAGCGCCTCGACCGCCTCGCCTGACGCTGCCGCGCCGCTCAACCCGGCGGCGGTGCTCGGCGCCGCGGCTGCCGGACTCGCACCCGCGCTTCAGGCGAAGCTCGCCCGCGTGGTGACACGCATGCGCGAGGAGTTCGGTCGCGACGTGCGGGTGGCGGAAGGAGTTCGGTCGCAGGGTCGGCAGAACCAGCTCTTCGCCCAGGGCCGCTCGACTGCCGGTCCGGTGGTGACGTGGACGCGCAATTCCCTGCACACGACTGGCCGCGCCGCCGACGTCGTGATCGACGGCGGCTACGACGACGCGAGTGGATTCGCCCTGCTGCGCCAGGTCGCGGAACAAGAAGGGCTGCACACGCTCGGCGCGCGTGATCCCGGGCATCTCGAGCTGCGCGGGGCTCGTGGAGCCGCAGCGAGCGCGTCCGATGCGAGGTTCGCGACGGCGAGCGGCGCGACCGGTGCGCCATCGCCCAAGCTGTCGAACGAGGTGTTGTCCGCTCGGCCCAACTTCATCGCAGCCGTGGCGCCGATCGCACGCGGCGCTACGGTGGCGAGCGTCGCGAGCGTCGCCGGCGTCGCCAGCATCGCGACGATGGGAACATCCGCGTCCGCTTCGGCTACGTCGCGCTCCACTGGGCGGCAAGGCAACGCCGCCACTGGCACGACACCGAGCCCGATTTCCAACGCGAGCGTCGTCGCGGCGGCTGCACAGCGTGACGCGCGCAACGGCGACGGCGCGGGTGGGCAGTCGAGCACCGGCGATGGCACCCGTCGCGATCGCAGTGCTGCGGCGGCGCCAAAGGGAAGCGCGCATGGCCATGCTGGCGCCGACGCCTATGGTGCGCTCGCGCCGCGCGGCGTCGCGGGCGATGGAAGCGCCGAGCCGGCAGTCGAGCTGGCGCCGGCCTCCGCTTCGGCGACCCGCGCTGATCGCGCGATGGATGCACAGGATGCACCTGGTCCTCGCTCGCTGACGCATCTCACCCTCTCGCTGGACGACGGCAATGGTGGGCAGGAGCGCGTGCGCATCGG
>JAYUTY010000339.1:0-4186 GCA_043754875.1 Gemmatimonadota bacterium | reverse complement strand
GAAGCTGATACGTGCCCGGCGCGAGCGTGAGATACGAGGACGCGCCCTGATTTGCGAGCGCGCTCGCGACCGGCGTCGCCGTGGAGAGATCGGCGCCTGGCGCGGTGAGGAAGACATCGAGCGCGCCGGCGGTGGGACTCAGCTGCACCACGCGCACGCGGGCCTGCGTCTCCGAGAGCGTGTTGTCGTCGGTCGTCACCACTGCGGTGACGGCCGTCGCGCCGGCGCCACCCACCGCGAACACGCTCCGATCCTGACTGCTCGCGACGGTGAACGGCAGCGTGGCCACCGTGGTGTTCGTGTCGGCGGTGCGCTTGAGAACGAACGACCGATTGCCAGCGAGCACCGCGGCGTAGGGAGCAGTGGATGGTGCCGGCAGCGAGGCTGGCGCGCTCTGCGAGTAGGTGAGGTTCACCCCGAATGGCAGCCCTTCGAGGATCGCGTTCACACGGCCGCGCGTGGTATCGGTGATCACGTTCACGAAGCGCACGCGGCCCGTGGCGTCTGACGGTTGAAGCGGTCCCGCGGCCTCCTTGGTGCCGCATGCCACTACGGCACTTCCGAGGACCAGCGCGAGCGCGGTAGCGCGGACGAACGGTGCTGCCCGCACGCCGGCGAGGTTTGGCGAATGGCTCATCGTCTGTTGCCTCAGTCTGTGGTGCAGCCGGCGGGAAACGCGCCCGGCTCCGCCGGATCGGGCAGCGCCGAGAAGGTCGCGTTCGGATTCGCGTTGCGGTCGCCGATGGCGTACGGCAGCCAGCAGCGCTGTCCATCCACCGGTATTGCCGGCGACGCGGTGGGTCCGCGAATCGTGCGGCGACGGCGGGAGTCCTCCCACCGAAGGCCGGTGCCGTACAGCTCATAGCGGCGCTGGACGTAGATCTCCGTGAGCAGGTCGCTCTGCGAGAGCTGCGTGGCGAGCGGCGGGAGACACGCCTTGGGGTCGTCGAGCCCGCGCCCGCCCGTGCAGTCCGTCCGCACGGAGTCGAGCACGGCCTGCGACGCTGCGAGCTGGCCCAGGTTCGCGAGCGCTTCGGACTTGATCAGCAGTGCCTCGTCGGGGAAATACACCGGCAGCGGCGCACGAGGGTTGGCGTAGCGGCTGAACGGATCGAGCGGAGTGCCGATGCGCCCGGTCAGCGTCGCCGACGGGGCGACGAAGTACGAGAAGCGCTGGTCCTGCGGCAGCATCGAGAGCCGGAACTGGCGTCGTGGGGCAATGCCCTGGGTGCCGCCGGTGACGTTGGAGTAGGGATTCACTCCCGGCGTCGGGAAGGTGAGCTGCGAGAACGCCGCCGTGCCGGTGCGCGCCACGAGGTTCGACGCAGCGAGCGCGGTCGCGTCGTCCCCGGCCATGCGAGCGTAGCGGGCGCGGAAGAGCTGGATCATGTTCGGCAGGCTCACGCCGGGCGTGAGGATGCTCGCGTTGAAGAAGGCGCTCGGCGGCGTGGCCGCGATCTCGGACGCAGCCGAATCGAGCAGCGCGCGCACGACGGGAAGCGCGACCGACCGACCGACGTATGTCGGCGCGGTGACGCCGAACGTGTTCACCGGGATCTTCTGATACGACTGGAGCGCCTCACCAAGCGACTCGGCCTTGAGCGCGAACGCGAGCGCACGCAGTCCGCTCAGCGTCCCTGGCGCAATCTGGCTCTTGAGCTCTGACGAGCCGTTGAGCAGCTCGTCGGCCGAGCGCACAGTGCGATAGAGCGAGTTGAACACCGCGTCGGCGATGCCGGTGCCCGAGGTCACCTGCCCCTGCTCGGCATCGCTGATCGAGATCAGCGCTGCGCTGGTCGCCGCGAACTCGTCGGTGACGAGGCCGGCCGTGTAGGCAAAGTTGGAATACGAGGTGGCGAAGCGGCCCTGGAGGCCGGTCGCGAGGCCGATCACCGCATCGACCTGCGAGACGACTTGGGCCTCGGTGGGCGAGTTGGGATTCTTGAGGTCGAGGTTGCACGCGGCGAGCGAAGCCGCCGCCGTGCCGACCGCGACCCACCGTAGTCTGCGCATGAGCATCAGTCTCCGCGGATCAGTAGGTGAGTCGCGCCGTGAGCGACCACACGCGAGGGATGGGATAGCCGCCAAAGTCGAATCCGCGGTCGGCGGCCGTCGTCTGCACGGATTCACGACCGCCGGCATTCGTGCCGAACAGGTTGATCTCCGGGTCGTAGCCGCTGTACTTGGTGCTCGTCCAGAGGTTGCGGCCCGAGAGAGTCAGGTCCACTCCGTCGTGGAAGAGCCGGCGGAGCGGCGGCGCGTCGAGCAGGTAGCTCGCCGAGAGCTCGCGCAGCTTCACGAAGCTGCCGTCCTCCACCCAGTACTCGAAGATCCCCTGCGTGCGCGCGTTGAACGCGGGCGGCAGCTTGCGCGGATCGCCGAAGGGCAGCAGCTCGCGCTCGTACTCCTTGGAGTTGCTGGCGATGCCGGCGTTCTGCGCGCGCGTCGAGAGGTTCATGATCTTGTTGCCGAACACGCCATCGAGCAGCATGCGGAGGCGCAGCTTCTTCGCGAGCGTCATCTCGTTGAGGAACGACCCCATCCACTTCGGGTTGGGATCGCCGAGCACCTTGCTGATCGAGTCGTTGCAGGTGCCGCCGCTGAGCGCGCGGCGCTGGTCCACCGTGCCGTCCACGCTGCGGCGGTAGCGGCCGAGCGAGTCGAGCAGGATCGCGCCGTTGCTGCAGTTGCGGGCGATGTACGAGCCGTAGAACACACCAGCCGGCTCACCCGCACGGATCCGATTGGGGTAGCCGCCGGCCGACTGGAAGTCCTGGATCGAGAGGCTCTCGACGAGGTTCTTGTTGCGCGTGTAGGTGACCGTCGATCCCCAATCGAAGTTGGGGCGGGAGACGTTGGTGGTGCGCACGAGCAGCTCGAACCCCTTGTTGGACATCGTGCCGATGGGGAAGAACTGGCGCGAGAAGCCGGTGCTAGTGGGGAGCGGGCGGAAGAAGAGGAGGTCGGAGACGAGTCGGTTGTAGTAAGTCGCCTCCAGGCCAACCCGCCCGTCGAGGACGCCGGCCTCAGTGCCGACCTCCCACTCGCGCGCGCGCTCGTTGCGCAGGTCCGGATTGCCGTACACCACGTCGTTGCCGAAGCCCGGGCGACCGGCGAAGGGGAGCGCCGCGTACGAGATGAACTGCGAATACGCGTTCACGATGCCGGGCTGGCTGCCGGCCCAGCCGAGTGCGCTGCGCAGGCGGAGGTTGTTGAGCATCCCCGACTGGTTGGCGAGCACGACGTAGGACGCCGACAGCTTCGGGAAGGCCTGCCAGCGCTCGGCGGGCGCGAAGGTGGACGATGCGTCGTAGCGCACTGCGCCGGCGAGGAAGAGCTTGTCGCGCCACGCGACCTCCTGCTGCGCGTAGAAGCCGAGCGTCCGGAGCTCGACCTCGGTCTGCGTGGCGGAGAATTCCGAGCCGACGCTCACCAGCTCTCCGATCGGCGCGAGGTTGTTGGCGACGGCGCCCGTCGTGCGCACGCGCTGCGCCGTGTAGTTCGCGCCACCAGTGGTGCGGAGCTCGAAGTCTCCCATCGGCAGCCAGTTGTACGTCCCGATGGCGTCCTGGTTGATGACGCGTGTGCCCTGCACCACCGAGAGCGAGCGCCCGGTGGCGAGCGGCGCCGTGCCGAGCACCGCGCCGCGCGGAATGAACTGCCCCTGCTCGAAGCCCGTGTTGTCGATGCCGAGCGTGTAGTCGAGCATCACGCGGGCGAGCGGCGTCCAGGTGAGCTTCGTGGCGCCGATGAACCGGTCGATCGACTGCGGATTGCGGATGCGCGCGATCGCCAGGAGCGGATTGGTGCCGAGCGCCGGGGGCAGCGGATAGACGCCGTTGACCGGGCGGAAGTCCACGCTGGTGGGGGCGAAGAAGAGCGAGCCCATGATGCCGTAGTCGTTCTGCTCGCCGAACGCCTGGAACTGGTTCTGCGTCTGGACGAAGTTCGTCGAGACGTTGGCGATCAGCGTTTGAGCGATCTGCTGCTGCAGATTGATCCGCGCGCCCGTGCGGCGCGACGAGGTGGACCGGATGATTCCCTGCTCCTGCGCCGCGTTGCCGCTGATGAAGTAGCGGGTCTGCTCGGAGCCGCCCTCCACGGTGAGGTTCACGTCGCTCGACGGGGCGCGCTGGAAGATGTCGTTCTGGTAGTTGAAGCGCGCGATCGGCAGCCCCGCGGCGTC
>JAYUTY010000338.1:0-4205 GCA_043754875.1 Gemmatimonadota bacterium | reverse complement strand
CGAGACAGAAGGGCGACACGGCGGCCGCACGCGCTGCGTTCGATCGCACGAAGGGTGACCGCGAGAAGATGCGGGCGCTGATGGAGCGCGAGCAGAGCGAGGTCCGCGCTGTCTTGACGCCTGAGAACCAGATGCTGTTCGACGCGCGGAAGGCCGAGATGGCTCAGCGTCGTGCCGAATGGAGCAAGGATGGTGCAGGACGGGGTGCCGGCCACCGCGGTGGGCGGAAGGGCTGAACGCTCCGGCAGGTCGGGAGATAGCGACGGCGAGTGAATGGGCGCTGGTGGGGCGCACACCATGGACCGAAGCGATCACAAGTGGGTTGGCAGCAACGCTGCCAGCCCACTTGTGCGTATACTCACACACGCCGCCACGTCGTCTCGCCCAATATCCTGATTTCCGCCCATCAACTGAGTCTCGTGACACCCATCACTCCACGCCTCGCGGTGCGCGCCTTCGTGCTCGCGCTCGTCGGCGTACCGGTCGCGACCGCCGCCGCACAGCAGGCGGCATCGCCTCGCGCCTTTCAGCTCTCGGATTGGTACCGTCTGACCACGGTCAGCTCGCCCGCCATGTCTCCCGCCGGCGACCGGGTTGCGTTCACCGTGACGACGGTTCGCGAGAGCGAGAACAAGCGGCACAACGAGATCTGGGTCGCGCCGGTCGCCGGTGGCGAGCCGCAGCGCTTCACCTCTCCTGGCACTGAGAGCTCTTCTCCCAGATGGTCGCCCGATGGACGGTACCTCTTCTTCACGTCGCAGCGCACCGGTGGCAAGGGCGCCACGTGGGCGATTCGCATGGATCAGCCGGGCGGCGAAGCATCGCAGCTGGAGACGTACCCCAATGGATCGACGCCGCGCGACCACCGCTTCGCAGTCTGGGCCGATGCCGACACGGTGACCGCCGCCGATTCGGCGAAGCTCAAGGACGATCCATTCCTCAAGATGCAGCCGATGGCTCGTCCCCCGTACGGCGCGATCACCCGGCCCGCAACCGCCGCGCGCTTCGACGGACGACACGTCACCGACTCGCGCTACAAGTCCAACGACCGTGGCTACGTGCCGGGTGCACGCGAGGCCCGGGTCTATCATCCGTCGCAGCTCTACCGCCAGAGCTTCGACGGCTCCGCCCGGACGCAGCTGACGCGCACGACCTACTCGCACCGCGGCGCGCGCGTCAGCCCTGACGGCCGCTGGGTTGCCTTCCTCGCCGACGCGGAGCTTCGCCCCGACTCGGTCGTCGAGCACGAGCGTGATTCGCTCTCCTACCTGCCGTACGACGCCAAACGCGACGAGGCGCCGCGCAATGAGATCGACGTGTTCGTCATGAGCACGGACGGCGGCGAGCCGCGTCGCGTGGCGCGATGGATCGGCACCGAGAGCGACCTCACCTGGTCGCCGGAGGGCAAGCGCATCGCCTTCATCGGGCGCGCCTCTCGTACCGCCAACGCCCGCGTCTACCTCGCGGACGCCGCTGGCGGCGTGCCCGAGAACGTCATGCCGGCGAACTTCGCCTACGAGCCCGCGGCGATCGAGTGGCTCCCGAACGGTGGGCTCCAGTTCCATGCGGAAGCGGGCGGCAGCTCTGGACTGTATCGCCTCGATCCGTCGGCGCGGCAGGTGACGCAGCTTCTGTCCGGACGGCGGCGGCTGAGCGGTTTTTCCTATGACCCGGCCGGAAAGCACGTGGCGTACGTCGGCACGAGCATGACGAAGCCGACAGAGCTCTACGTCGCCGACGCCGATGGAAAGAACGAGCGGCGCGTCACCAGCTTCAACGACAAACTGCTCGGCGAGATCGCTTTCAGCGACGCGGAGCGCTTCGTCTACCCGTCCGTCGGTGGGACGCAGATCGAAGGATGGCTGATGAAGCCGTACGGCTATCAGCCAGGAAAAAAGTATCCGGTCGTCCTCTACATCCATGGTGGACCGCATTCGGCGTACGGCGAGAACTGGTTCGACGAATTCCAGAATCTCGCCGCGCAGGGAATGTTCGTGCTCTTCACCAACCCGCGCGGATCGAGTGGCTACGGCGCCGATTTCAACTTCTCGACGCGGGGCCGCTGGGGTGCCGAGGATTATCAGGATCTGATGAAGGCGGTGGACATCGCTTCAGTGCGTAGTGACGTCGATTCCACTCGCATGGGCGTGACCGGTGGCTCCTACGGCGGCTTCATGACCGCGTGGATCACGACCAGGACCAATCGGTTCAGGGCCGCCGAGACCGACCGCATGATCAGCGACTGGACCTACTGGTATGGTGCCTCGGACGCGCAAGGGCTCACGGAGTTCGAGTTCTACGGCAAGCCGTGGGACAACTTCGCGATGTACGACACTCTGTCACCGATTCGGCACGTGACCAAGGTCCGCACACCGACGCTGATGGTGCAGTCCGAGGAGGACTTCCGCACGCCGATCGGCAACGCCGAGCTCTGGTTCCAGGCGCTCAAGCGGCAGAACGTCCCGGTCGAGCTGGTGCGTTATCCGCGTTCGACGCACGAGCTCTCGCGGTCCGGTGAGCCGTGGCTGCTCGTCGACCGGCTTGGACGCATCCGCCAGTGGTTCACCTACTGGCTGCAGGGTGACGGGACTCACGGTACGACGGCCAGTCGCTAGCGGTCGAGCGCGGCATCGTTGCACATCGTCGTCGAAGAGACGGGCTGGACATTCACGCTGTCCAGCCCGTCGTGCGTTGTCCATCGTTGGCATGAACCGTGACGGAGTCGGAAAGATGAATCGAATGCTCGTCAGCACACTCGTTATCGTCGCCGGTGCCTCTGCAGCGTGTGCGCAGAGCGGTGGAGATGCGCGCGCCAACTCCGCTTCGGGCGCACTCGCTGGCCTCGATCCGACGATTCTGTACCCGCGCATCTCGGGCACTTCGGTCGCAGCGCGCGCCGACTCGCTCGTGCACGCGGGCAGGCCGTGGCGCGCCACCGTGCTCCTCGCCCCCTCGCTCGCGACGCCAGCATCGGCCCCGCCCGAGCTGCGCCTCGCCGCAGCGCGAGCCGCCGCCGCGTGGGAGGGATGGGCGGAGGTCGAGCGCGTGCTGCGCGAGGCGCCCTGGCTCGACGAGCAGTTCGGAGGGGAGGGACGCGAACTGCTGGCGCGCGGTGCGCTCGAGCGTGGAGTCGACGCGCAGTTGAATGCTCGTGCAGCGCTCACGGCGGCACGCACCGACGCTTCGCGCGCGCTGCGCGGCGTCCTGCTCGCTCGCGCGCTGGACCGTGCCAACGTGGGAGAGCCGGCAGCACAGGAGTACCTGCAGGCCGCGACGCGCTTGCCGCGCGTCGCGGACTGGCTTCGCCTCCGGGCCGCCGGGGTCACGTCGGACAGCGCCGCGCGCTGGGCGCTGCTCGCGCGAGTCACCGACGCGCCGGCGCGAGCTCGCATCGCGGTGACCGACGCGCAGGCGCGCGAGCGAGCCGGCGACTTCGTGAGGGCAGCCGAGGTGTATCGCCAGGCTCGCGCCTTCGGCTCGTCGTTTCGCGCTGAGGCACTCGGTGCGCGCACTGAAGCTGCGCAGGCCAGCCTGGCGCGACGGATTGTCGCGTTCCTGGGCGTGTCACCGGTCGCCGCGGAAGCGAGACAGGCCATCGAGACGCTCGACCGGCTGGGCGTCACACTCACGCGCACCGACGAGTTGATTGTCGCGCAAGCTGCGGCGGACGCCGGCGTGAACGCCCGCAGCGTTGCGGGCTTCGCGCGCGCGGCCGCTCCCGCTCCCCTCACCGCTCGCGAGCGCCTTGCCTACGCCGGCGCGCTGAGCCGGTCCGGTCGTAATCCGGACGCGGCTCGTGTCTACGCGTCGATCACCGATTCGGCGCTTGCCCCTCTCGCCGCGTACCAAAGCGCGCGCGCGATGCTGCAGAGTGGCGGCGCGGGGGCGCGCGACGCATTACGTCGTGTTGCCACCACTTTCGCGACGACGCGCGCCGCGGCGGCGCCGGCGCTGCTCCTCCTGGCGGATCTCCAGATAGACGATGGCGATCTCGCCGGGGCGGGGGCCTCGTTGGCCCGGATCGCTCGCGAGCATCCGGATGCGCCGCAGGCGCCGCTGGCACGATTCCGAGAGGCCCTGCTTCAGTGGCACCAGGGATCGCCTCAGGCGGCTGGTGCGCTGTTCGATTCCCTCGTCGCGCGTTACCCCCGCGATGACGAAGCGACCGCCGCCCGCTACTGGGCTGCACGTGCGCTCGAGCGCGC
>JAYUTY010000337.1:0-4209 GCA_043754875.1 Gemmatimonadota bacterium | reverse complement strand
CGTTCGCGTCCACGGCCGCACGGCGGGCGGCGGGGTGGGGCTCGCCGCCGCGGGTGACTACGCCTTCGCCGTCCGCACGGCGTCGGCCAAGCTCAGCGAGCTCGCCGTCGGCATCGGTCCATTCGTCGTGGGACCGGTGATCGAGCGGCGCATCGGCAACGGCCCGTACTCGGCCATGGCGGTGGACACCGATTGGCGCGACGCCGAGTGGGGCGAGCGGCACGGGCTGTACGCACGCGTCTTCTCCGATGTCGCATCGATGGACGCCGGGCTCAACGCGTTGGCTGGTACCCTGGCTGCGTCCAACCCCGAGGCGATGACCGCACTCAAGCGAGTGTTCTGGGCCGGCACCGAAGGATGGGAGACGCTGCTCGCCGAGCGCGCTGGCATCTCGGGAACGCTGGTTCTCTCGGACTACACGCGCGCGGCCATCGCGAAGTTCAAGGAGCGCTAGCCGCGCGGGGCAGGCTTTTTGAAGCCCCGCGCAGCATGCCTTCTACCGCCAACACCAACTCCGCCTCCACCACCCTAGCGCAGTCGCCAGTCAGAGCGCAATGGCCGAATCGACGACGACCGGTGCCCCTGCGCGGTGTCGTGCTACGCCCTGCTCAGTGCGCACCGCACACCGCGCGAACAGCGCTCTCGAAGCCCACCGCGAAGTCCTGCTCGCGCATGAGCCGCATCGCCTCATAGCTCAGTGGCTGAAGGCGCTTCGCCGCCTCGTACAGCGTCTGGCCGTCGAAGGGCACGCCAGTCTCGCGGGCGAGATATTCCTCGACGGCGGTGAGATACCCCATCATCCCGCCGAGCTCTGTCGGTGCGTAGCCCTTGCGCGCTCGGCGGAGCGTGTTGGCCCCCATGGCGGGATCGGGCATGACGAGATTCTCCGAGCCGCAGACGACGCGCACCTGATCGTTGGCCGAGATCAGCGAGATGGCTCGCTCGTCCAGTGAACCGCCGGCGGCGTTCACCACCACCGCGTCCATCGGACGCCGAAGGAAGTCCTCCTTCTCTTCGGCGGCGAACGTCGGGATGCCGAGGGCGGCGATCTCATCACGGCGGGCGGGGCTCGCCTCGAGCGCGAGGATCGCGGTGCCCTCCTCGCGGAGCCGGGAGAGGATGTGGATGCCGATGTTGCCGCACCCGATCAGCCCGACCGTCGCATGCGCGAGGGTGATGTCGGCGCCGCGCAGCATTCCCGCGAGGACACGGAAGTTTCCCTCCCCCGTCGGCTTCGAGGTGTCGGCGACGACGCTCCCCTTGAACCGCTCGTTGAGATAGGCGAGCGAGCTGGTATGGCCGTCGGACATGATGCCGTGGCCCAGGTCCTGTCCGGTGGTGAGGCAGAAACCGGCGCGGGCCTCGACGTCGCGGAACGACTCGATGGCGAAGTCGAGCAGCTCGCGGTCGTGCGGCTGGCCGACGCGCGCGTCGGCGCTCGGATGCAGCACGCACTTGCCGCCGACGATGCGGCTCGCGTCGCGCATCATGAGCGGGCCACCCACCTGCATCACGCGCGACCAGTAGACCTTCTCCTCCATTCCGATCGCCAGCCCGACCGCTTCACGGTCGCTGTCGAAGCCGGCGCTGGAGGTGCGCGCCTCGGGCGCAATGCGAAAGCCGCCGAGCGACAGCTTGTTGGAGCCCGGCTCGGCGTGCGTCGCGATGCTGAGTCGCCAGCCTGACGCGGCATGCGCGTATCGGTAGACCCAGATACGGCTGCGCGCCGGAGCCACGAGCTCCGGAAAGAGTCGTGCGACGTCGTCCGGCTCGAGCACGGTCGGCACCGGCGTCGCCACGGAAAGTGCAGTCACGTCAGGACGTGGGAGGGTTGAATGCGGCATGCGTGGCGTCGATCCAGCTGCGATGGTACGTCGGATCCTCGATGGGGAGGGCAAGCTTCGCGACCTTGAGGGGCCGGAAGGTATCCATCATCACGGCGTATTCGTCCGTGCCCTTCGCCTTCATCGATGCCTCGGCGCGACCCGGATGCGGGCCGTGCGGAATGCCGTCGGGATGGTGCGTGATCGAGCCGAACTCGATCCCCTTCCGGCTCATGAATTCGCTGGACGCGTAGTAGATGACCTCGTCGGAATCCACGTTGCTGTGGTTGTACGGCGCCGGGATCGCGTCTGGATGGAAGTCGAATGGGCGCGGGCAGAACGAGCAGACGACGAAGCCGTCGCCCTGGAAGGTCTGGTGCACCGGCGGCGGCTGGTGCACGCGTCCCACGATCGGCTCGAAGTCCTGGATGTTGAACGCCCACGGATAGAACTGCCCGTCCCATCCGATGACGTCGAGCGGATGATGGTCGAGCACGACCTCGTTGATCCCGTCGTACTGCTTGACGAGGATGCGGAAGTCGCCCATCTCGTCGTGCGTCTGCAGCGTGCGCGGAATGCGGATGTCGCGCTCCGAGTACGGTGCGCCTTCGATCAGCTGGCCGAACTCGTTGCGGTAGCGCTTGGGCGGGCGGATGTGGCCGCGGCCCTCCATGATCAGCAGCTTCGCCTGCTCGCTGCCCGGCGTGAACCGGTAGCGATGCATGATGCCGCGGTGGATCACGAGGTAGTCTCCCTCGTGAAAGGGGAGATCGCCGTACTGCGTCTCGAGCGTGCCCGCGCCCTTGCTGACGTAGACCACCTCGTCCGCCTGCGCGTTGCGATAGAAGTGCTCGTCCTCCGTCGTCGGCTCGACGTACAGCATCGCGACGTCCTGGTTGAACAGGAGCGGCACGCGATCCAGCGTTGGACTGCCGCCCGCCCTCAGCTGCGACGTGCGGAAGTGACGGTGCTTGAGCGTGAGGTCGCTGTCCGGCTCGAGCACCAGCTCCTTGAGCCGCTTCACCGATTGGACCGTGGTCGGCGGATGCACGTGATACAGCAGCGCCGACGTGCCGGTGAATCCTTCGTGGCCGACGAGCTGCTCGGCGTACAACCCGCCATCCGGCTTGCGGAAGGCGATGTGCCGCTTCCTGGGGATCTGGCCCAGCGTGTGGTAGTAGGGCATCGGCGTCGCTCCGTCAGAGGTTGCCGCGCAGGCCCTGCTCTCGCTCGATCGCCTCGAACAGCGCCTTGAAGTTGCCGGCGCCGAAGCTCTTGGCGCCCTTGCGCTGGATGATCTCGTAGAAGACGGTCGGGCGGTCCTCCACCGGCTTCGTGAAGATCTGCAGCAGGTAGCCGTCGGGATCGCGGTCGATCAGGATGCCCAGCTTTGCCAGCGACGCAACATCTTCATCGATCTTGCCGATCCGGCTCTGCAGCTCGTCGTAGTACGTCGTCGGCACGCTGAGGAACTCGACGCCTCGATCGCGCAGCGTGGTCACGGTGGCGATGATGTCGTCCGTCGCCAGCGCCATGTGCTGCACGCCCGGGCCCTTGTAGAAATCGAGGTACTCGTCGATCTGCGACTTCCGCTTGCCGGAGGCGGGCTCGTTGATCGGGAACTTGATCCGGTCGTTGCCGTTCGCCATCACCTTGGACATCAGCGAGCTGTACTCGGTGCTGATCGTCTTGTCGTCGAAGGTGAGGAGATTCCGGAACCCCATCACGTGGGCGTAGAACTCCACCCAGTGATTCATCCTGCCCAGCTCGACGTTGCCGACGCAGTGATCAACGTACTTGAGGCCGACCTCGGGAGGCTGGTAGTGCGGCGCGACTGGCACGAAGCCGGGCATGAACAGCCCGTGATAGTTCTTGCGCTCGATGAGCGAGTGAATGGTCTCGCCGTAGATCTTGAATGCCGCCGTGACGATCTCGCCATCGGCGTCGCGCATCACGGTCGGCTCGCGGACCGGCTCGGCACCACGCTCCACCGCCTTGGCGAACGCGTCGCGTGCGTCGTCCACCCAGAGCGCGAGGTCGCGCACGCCGTCGCCGTGCGCGTAGATGTGGTCGGCCACGAACTTCGCGCTTGCGCTGAGGTCGGGGCGGATCGGCGTCGTGAGGACGAAGCGGATCTTGCCCTGCTGCAGCAGATAGCTCGCGAGGTCGCGCGAGCCCGTCTCCGGGCCCCGGTAGGCGACGAGCTGGAAGCCGAACGCGGCTCGGTAGTAGTGCGACGCCTGCTTCGCATTGCCGACGTAGAACTCGATGTAGTCAGTCCCGTTGATCGGGAAGGTGTCCTGCGGCGGCGCCGCAGCTTCCATCGTCGAGGTGGCCATGATCTTCTCCCAGCGAGAGCGGGCACGAGTCAACGGGCAGGCGAGCA
>JAYUTY010000336.1:0-4231 GCA_043754875.1 Gemmatimonadota bacterium | reverse complement strand
CTCGCTGAGTCAACTCCTCGGCGAGTTCGCGGCGCCGGGTTTGGCTGCCATCAGCAACGTCGCTGGCGTTCCGGGCGTCTCCACAGCCGGACTGGCCGCCGCGACGTGTTCCTATGCGTCGGCATCGCAGTCATTCGTTTGCCCCACCGTCTCCGCCAGCGGCCTCACGCTGTCGCAGAGCTACGTGCTGCTCTCGGCCGCAGGCGCACCATTGGCCGCCTACGACGCCTCCACCGTCGCCGCGATTCGGACCACCAGCTCGGCCACAGGAACGATCTCCGATCCGTCAGGCCCACTGACGGTCGACACACGGCAGACGATGACGCTGAGCGGACTCCTCACTGGAACGCACACGCTCAACGGGACTGGGACCACGCATCTGGTACGGTCGGGATCGACTGCCGCCGGGACGATCGACGTCACGAACACCTTCACGAACGTCGTTCTCCCTGCGCAGGGCGGCGGGAGCGCTTACCCCGCCTCGGGGACCGTCACGTCGACCGTCTCCTCGGCGATCGGGGGCACGGCCACCAGCTCGACGATTACCATGACTTTCAATGGCACGAGCAAGATCCCCGTCACGGTGAGCGGCCTTGGCGCCACCGTCCGTTGTACGATCGACATCGCGAGCAGCACGTCGAGTTGCAGTTGATCGCGCTGCGCGGTTCGTGAACGGAAAGAGCCGGCCACGTGACGTGGCCGGCTCTTTCGCTTTCCCCACCATCTGCGCGTCCGATCAGCGCCCGGCGAGCATCCGGCGGCGAAGTGAGGCCAGCCGCTTGCGCACCGATCCGTCCAGCACCGTGTCGCCGACGTGGACGATCAATCCGCCCATGATCGACGAATCCACCGTGAAGTGCGGCACCACGTCCTTGCCGAACATCCGCGACAGCTGCTGAGCGATCACGGTGCTCTCGGCGTCACCGGCCTCGCGCGCCACCGTCACGCGCGCATGAATGCGCCCCTCGGCGGCATCCACGAGGTCGAGATACACGCGCGCGATCTCGGGGATCAGCATCTGTCGGCGATGCGAGACGAGCGACTGGAGGAAGCGCACCATCAGCCGCGGCATCCGGTCCTGGAACGCCGAGCCGAGCACTTCGTTCTTCTTTGCCGCCGGTACGCGTGGCGACTCGAGGAAGAGGCGCAGCGTCGGATTCGTGTTCATCGCGTCGGCGACGTCGCTGATCATCCGCCCCCAGCCAGGCAGGTCGCCCGCCCGGCTAGCGAGCACCAGAAGCGTTTCCGCGTAATTTCGTGCGATCGTCGTGTCGCGCATGGCGCTAGCGGCTCGCCGTCACGGCGGCCGGCGTCACGCTGGCGAGGAAGCTCTCCACGAGCTGGCGATTCGACGTCTGGTCGAGATTCATCTCGATCACCTTGCTTGCGCCGGCGATCGCCAGGTCCACCGCCTCTCGGCGCAGTGCCGCGATCGCGAGCTTCTTCTCGCTCTCGATCTCCTGCCGCGCGACAGTCAGCATTCTCCCCTGCTCCGTGTGCGCTGCCTCGACCAGCTCGGCACGCACGCGCTCGGCCGCGACCCGGGCATCTGCAATGATCTTCTGCCCTTCACTGCGTAAGCCGTCCAGCGCGGCACGGTGCTCGGCCAGGAGCCGCGCTGCCTCCTCGCGGTCCCGCGTCGCGGCGTTGATCGCGTTCTCGAGCGCCTCCTCGCGCGCCTGCACGGCGCCGATGATCACCGGGAAGACGAAGCGCTTCAGGATGAAGAAGAGCACCACGAAGATCAGCAGCGTCCAGAACATCAGTCCGGTGTTCGCGGACATCAGTCCGGGGCCGGATCCTTCCTCGGCGTGCAGCGGAGCCGCAGCGGCGGCAAGCAGAAGAAGCGACAGTGTGGTAGACCGCATTGGATTCAGTGACGCGGGAAAAAAGTGTTGGCTGACGGCCGCCCGGGCAGCCGCCAGCCAGCGTGCCTAGAAGTTGAACTTGAGCGAGACGAGCAGCGCCACGACGACCGCGAAGAGCGCGACGCCTTCGATGAAGGCAGAGAGAACGATCGCGGTACCTCGGATGTCTCCGACTGCGCCAGGCTGCCGGGCGATCGCTTCGGCGGCCGAGCCACCGATGCGGCCGATGCCGAGGCCCGCGCCGATGGTGGCAAGGCCGGCGCCGATGCCCGCGCCCATGAGCGCCCACGCGCCCGCGTATCCCCTGTCGTACCCGGTCGTGGCAGCGGCCGTCTGGAAGAAGCTGATGAGATGCATTGCGTATTCTCGAAATGAAAATGTCGTCAAGCCATTGCGCCCGCGGCTCACGCCGCCGTCCGTCAGCGAGACCCGGGTCTCAACGGACTTCGCTGGTCACTCGACCAGCTACAGGAGGTCGCGATCGGGCGAGCATCGCACCTCGTGACCTGCAGGACCTGCATTGCCGCGCGACTAGTGGTGCGCCTCGCGGATCTGACCGATGAACACGCTCGTGAGGAGCGTGAAGATGTACGCCTGGATGAATGCGACGAGCACCTCGAGCACCATGATGCCCAGCGCCATCAGAAACGGCGCCGGCGCGATCCACACGCTGCCAAAGGTGAAGATGATGCCGATGAACGCCAGCACCACTACGTGACCCGCCGTCATGTTGGCGAACAGTCGGATCGCCAGCGCGAATGGCTTGGTGAACTTCCCGAGCAGCTCGACCGGAGTCAGGATCAGGAAGAGGACGACCTTCATGATGCTGAAGGGTTCCTCACTCGGCCAATAGAAGATCGTGCCCCAGTACTTGGAGCCGAGCGCGCGCATGCCGGCGATCTCGATGACGATGAAGCTCATGATGGCCAGCATCGCCGTCACCGAGATGTTGCCCGTCGCCGTCGAGCCGTAGGGAATCAGCCCGAGGACGTTGGCGAACAGGATGAAGAAGAACAGCGTCAGCAGGTACGGCACGAACCCGTTGCCATGATGTCCGACGTTGTTCAGGATCACCTCGTCGCGGATGTACAGCACCATCGCCTCCATTCCGGCGGCGAAGCCCTTGGGGCTGCCGATGGCGTGCGTGTGACGCTTGTGCGCCTGCGCAGCGCCGATGAGCGTGAGGGCACAGAGCGTGGCGGCGAAGAGCAGCATCACGACGTGCTTCGTCGGCGACAGGTCCACCGTGAGCGGCCCGACCTGCAGAGGAGCCCAGCGCGGCAGCTCGATCTCCTTGCCCCACTCGGCATTGATCCACGGGATCTCGATGTGGTGCGAGTCCGTGATGTGCGGCATGATGATGTCGCGCTTCTCGTTCGCTCCGTGGTCGGCTCGCGGCTCCACGCCGAGGCTGACGTTCGCCTGGTGGTTCACCTCGGCCCGCGTGCCGAGCTCGGCGGGTGCGGGCGACTGCGCGGGAGTCGAAGCCTGCGCGACGGTGACGGATGCCGAAGGCTGGGACGCTGCCGGCTGCTGCGCAGCGAGGCGCGTGGCAGCGAGCGCGAGAACGATGAAGGAGCCGAGCTTCATGACGTGAGCAGCCAAGATTCGAGAACGGTCGTGACGAACAGCAGCGTCGCTAAGCTGAGTAGCGCCGCGACCGGCGCCAGACCGAGTGGTTTCACCAGCACGAGTGCGTACAACACGAGCGTGAACAGCCGGAGGACTGCACCGGCACCCCACGCTTGGAACAGCTTCTCCGACGACGCGAACCGGGTCATGCAGAAGGCGATCACCTGCACCGCAAGTGCGAGCCCCGCGCTGAACAGGACGGCCCGTCGCCCCCCCGGTCCGCCGAAGATGGCCAACAGCCCCGCGGTGACGACCACGAATGCCAGAAGCCCATAGAGGACGGTCCGCCCGACCCGGCTCATTGCGTCCCGCTCCGCCCGACGACTCGCTGGTAGATGCTGTAGAAGCCAGCACCCGCGCCGATGAAGACAAAGAGGATCGTCAACCATGGAGTCGTGCCCAACCGGCCGTCGAGGTAGTGCCCCAACCAGGCGCCGAACCCGAACGTCGCGCCGAGCTGAAGCCCGACCCCAGCGAACTCCGAGCCCGACGA
Source organism: Gemmatimonadota bacterium (assembly GCA_043754875.1). Lineage (GTDB taxonomy): Bacteria > Gemmatimonadota > Gemmatimonadetes > Gemmatimonadales > Gemmatimonadaceae > AG11. Next base: position 238 of record JAYUTY010000336.1, on the reverse strand, counting down.
GAGCGGCTTCTTCCGGGCGTCAGCACCGGTCGCTGGATCTTCCGGACGCTTCTCCACGGCGGGAAAGGTAGCGCTTGTGAAATTTTTCGCAAGCGAATCCGATGCCCTCACCGAAGAGTTGCCGAACCGAGCCGGAGGGCTCGCAAGTGTAACTCCCATCACAACTTTGGTTGTGACGCATCACGTTGACTATTCGTCCCCGTGTTGATAACTTCGCCTTCGACCGGATGTGTGAGCG
>JAYUTY010000335.1:0-12141 GCA_043754875.1 Gemmatimonadota bacterium | reverse complement strand
CTGGTGACGCACTTCAATGCGGGCACGACGATCACGCGGGCGAGGAGCGCCAACGGCACGCGTGGCACGACTGTCGGCTACGTCGGCGGTGCGAGCGCGATCTACCTCCTTGCGCCGACGCTCAACCTGATGCTCGAAGGGTTGTGGGAGCGTCCCGAGCGGCTCGATGACAGCGGAAGCGCCAGCGCCGAGAATCACTTCACGCTCGCGCCGGGTGTGCGCGGCGCGATCAACTTCGCCAATGGTCTTCAGATCGTGCCTGGTATCGGCATTCCGATCGCCGTGGGCTCGAACGGCGGCACGCACGATCTCTTCCTCTACCTGAGCTTCGAGCACCGGTTCCGGTGAGCAACGCACGCTAGATCCGCTGCACGCCACGCCGGGTTGCGACCGCGTCCATCCCCTGCTCGCCAAGCGTGAGCAGCTCCAGCCAGGCATCGCGCGCGACGATCACGGGGCTGTCATCGAGGGAGGCGCCTTCGCGCGCGATCATCGCGCCGGGCTCTGCACCGAGCTGCTCGACCAGCATGCTCATCGAGCCGACGTCGACGCTCGCTGGCGTGCGCGGCATCAGCATCGCGAATTTCGACGGCGTGTTCGCGAGCTGCGCCATGCCGGCGCGAATGGCGCTGATGCGCGTCGAGCGCAACGGAACGTGCACGGTGCGTCCACCGGCCGGCGCCGTGTAGCCGCGGGGCACGACGACGACGATCGGGCCAGCGCCTGCCTCACGCGCTGCGGCGACGAGCTCGTCGAGTGAGGGGGTGGTGACGCCGCCCTCGTATGCGAGGATCACGGCCGCAGTCGCAAAGTCCTTCGTCGCCATGGGGTGGGTTGCCGCTCAGTCGCGACCGAGCTCGCGGATCGCGTCGCGCAGCAGCGAAGCGGCGAGCTCGATCTTGTAGCCGTTCTTGCTGAGCGGCTCGGCGTCGAGCAACGCCCGATCGGCGAGGCCGGCGATCGTCTCCTCATCGAGGCCGCCGGACGTCGTCTCCTCCTCGATGGAGTTGTAGATGCGGTATGGGCGAGGCGAGACGCCGCCGAGGACGAGGCGCACCTCGCCGTCGGTGCGGCGCACGGCGGCGAGGCTCACGAGGGCGAAGTCCCACGCGGCACGCTGCATCAGCTTGGTGTAGCGCTGCACGCCACCGGCCGAAGCAGCGGGGAGACGCACGCCGATGATCAGCTCTCCATCGGCGAGCACCGTCTCGCGATCGAGGCGCTCGGTCGGGAGGACGAAGAAATCGGCCGCCGCGACGTCACGTCGGCCGGTCGGGCCCGCACACTCGATGACTGCATCGAGCGCGACGAGGGCTACGGCGGGATCGGACGGGTGCACGGCCCAGCACGGACCGCCTTGGACGATGGCGAGGTACTGATTCTCCCCGTCGCGGGCCGGACAGGAGGAGCCGCCATTCTTGTGACAGGGAATGTTGCGGCGGAAATACCAGCAGCGCGGTCGCTGGGCGAGATTGCCGCCCAGCGTTGCCATGGCCCGAATGGCTGGCGTTCCCACCTGCACGCAGGCGGCCGCGAGCACCGGGTATCCATCGCGCACGAGTCTGTGCTCGGCGATGTCGGCGAGGCGCTCGGCAGCGCCGAGTCGCAGCGCGCCGTCGGGGAGCATCGTGATGCCAAGGGATTCGTCGAGCGAGCGCACGTCCACGACGGCGGCGGGCGCGGCGAGTTGTTCCTCGATGGTGACGAGGAGATCTGTTCCGCCGCCGATCGGCATGTGCGCCGACTCGCCGAGGATGACGAGCGCGGCGTCGAGGGTGGCGGGCTTGTGATAGGAAAACGGTGACATGAGCGACTCCGTCGAGGGCGAGCGCCACCACCGCAGCGGCAGTCGCAGCTTAGCGACTACCGCATGTGGCGGCCAGCGCCCGCGTCGGCCAGTCTCGTCACGGCGTCGTTGGTGCCTCGGCGAGCCGGGCGCTCACGACGCGCGTTCCCGACGGCGAAACGACGTTGATGCGCACCGTATCGCCAATCTTGTGCGCGCGGAGTACACGCCGCAGGTCGGCGCCCTGCTGGATCGTCGTGGTATCGACGCGTGTGATGATGTCCTGCGGGCGGATCCCCACCTGCGCGGCGGGTGAGCTCGCCGACACCTGCAGCACGACGATGCCGTGGCTCACGGGGAGCCCGAACCGCTTCGCCATCGTCGGCTCGATGTCTCCGTAGGCGACGCCGAGGAATGGACGCTGGACGCGACCGGTGGTGAGGATCTGGTTGGCGATGTCGTTGGCGAGATTGATCGGGATCGCGAAGCCGAGTCCGGAGGCGCCGCTCCCGGACAGCACGGCGGTGTTGATGCCGATCACGCTGCCGCGCGAGTCGAGCAGCGGGCCTCCGGAGTTGCCCGGGCTGATGGCTGCATCGGTCTGGATGAGCGCGTCGAGCGAGAAGCCGCGCGGACTGCGGTTCACGGCCGACACGACCCCGACGGTGACCGTGCGCTCGAGTCCGAGCGGGTTGCCGATCGCGATCGCCGCCTGGCCGACTTCGAGCTGGTCGGAGTTGCCGGTGGGCGCGACGGGTGCGTCGCTGATCGGCACACGCACCACGGCGACGTCGACCGAGGGATCGCGGCCGAGGACGGTGCCGACGAGCGTTCGTCCATCGGCAAGCGCGACGCTGACTGTGCGCGCGTCGCCCACGACGTGCGCGTTGGTGAGGATCACGCCGTCGCGGCGAATGATGACGCCGGAGCCCGACGCGTCGCCACGGCTCACGCTCACCACGGAGGGAGTGGCCGACCGCGCGACGCGAATGATGCTCAGCTCCTCCGTGGATGGCCCGCTCGTGATCGCTGGTGCGGATGCCGTCGGTCCCTGCGCAAAGGCGTGCGACGCGACCTCGCGCCCGGTCGCGCCAATTCCGATTCCAAGGGCGAGGGTCCCCGACAGGGTCACCGCTCCCGCGATCGCGTATCTACGCATGCGCTCTGCTCCTCACTCACTCGAGACTCGTCCAATGCGGGCTCATTCGCGGAAAGCGCACGGCAGCGGCCGGTGCAACTATCCGCGCGGCGGTGGCGTGTCTGGAACGTACGGGGCCGACCGTGATTGATGGGGCATGAACGATGCCCCCGCCCTGCGCGGCCGCTACCTGACTGCGCCCGACATGAGCGCGATGCTCGCGTCAGCCGAAAAGAACGCCGCCCTCTGGGCCAACGTGTGGCGCCGCACGGTGGTGCCGGACTCGTTCGTCTCGCGGGTCGCGGCGCTGGGCAGCGCGTGGCACCTGCTCGTGTTGAGCGAGGACTGGTGCGGCGACGCGGTGAACACCGTCCCCGTCGTGGCTCGGCTCGCCGAGCTCGCGCCCAATGTGGATCTCTGCGTGCTGCCGCGAGACCGCAACCTCGACCTGATGGACACGCATCTCACCGGCACGTCGAGGTCGATCCCGATCGTGATCGTGCTCGATCAGGATTTCGTGGAACGCGGGTGGTGGGGACCTCGTCCGGCTCCGCTGCAGCAGTGGGTGCTCGGCCCCGGCCAATCGCTGGACAAGGAAACGCGCTATCGGGAGGTCAGGACCTGGTACGCGCGGGATCGCGGCCTCACGACGCTCGAGGAAGTCGTCGCGATGATGGAGCGGAGCGCCTACTCGTGGGTGCCGGCGGCGTGAAAGCGGACGTCCGTGGGATGCTTGTACGTGGCATTGTGGACGTACGCTGCGGCGCCGGCGGTGCCGATCGCGAGCAGGACGATGAACAGGGCGACGCCCCACCCTTCCTGCTTGAAGGGGGTACGCTGGCCGAGGTGCGGGGTGTCGGGTGCGTCGTGCATCAGGCTCTCCGTTCGGGATCGGGACGAATCGAAATATAGTAGCCTCGCGGATTGCAGTGCGACAGCGGCACGGGTTCACTTCCTGCACCGTCGGGAAAACCCTGATCACCCGTTGCTCCCTCTCCCTGCGCCCGTCGGAGGTCTCGTGGCCAGCTCGACACGCTCGCGTCCATCGGCTCGTCCCCGTACCACGGAACGGGGGTCGAGACCGACGCCGTCCGAGATCCCGCAGCGCCCCTTCGGCAGAGACGGCGTGATGGTGTCCGCCATCGGGATGGGTGGCTTCCACCTCGGCTCCGTGAGCTCGGAGCGAGAGTCGACGTCGCTCGTGCATCAGGCGATCGACATGGGAATAACCTTCTTCGACAACGCCTGGGAGTATCACGACGGCAAGAGCGAGGAGCGGCTCGGCAAGGCGCTGACGAAGGGGCGGCGCGAGCAGATCTTCCTCATGACGAAGGTGTGCACCCATGGCCGCGACGCGCGCACCGCGATGCGTCAGCTCGAGGACTCGCTCCGCCGTCTCAAGACGGATCATCTCGACCTCTGGCAGGTGCATGAGGTCGCGTACGCCGGCGACCCCGAGCGGCACTTCATGAAGGGTGGCGTGATCGAGGCGCTCGACCGGGCGCGGGAGAAGGGGCTGGTGCGCTACGTCGGCTTCACCGGACACAAGGATCCGGCGCTGCACCTGCAGATGCTCTCGTACGGGTATCCGTTCGACAGCTGCCAGATGCCGCTCAACTGCTTCGACGCCACCTTCCGCAGCTTCGAGCAGCAGGTGCTGCCCGAAGTCGTGCGCCAGGGGATCGCGCCGATCGGGATGAAGACGTTCGGGGGCGACGGTGATTCGGTGAAGAAGCGCGCGGTGCCGGCAAAGGATGCGCTGCGCTATGCGATGAGCCTGCCCGTGACGGTGACGGTCACGGGGATCGACTCGCTCAAGGTGCTGCGCCAGAACATCGGCGTCGCTCGCGGCTTCACTCCGATGAGCGCGACCGAGCTGCAACGCCTGCGCGAACGGACCGCGCCATTCGCGGTGGACGGCCGGTTCGAGCTGTACAAGACGACGGCGAAGCACGAGGCGGACGAGGGACGGAAGCAGCACGGCTTTCCGCCACAGGCGGAGCTGGGCGGGTGAGCGAGCGAAGGTGGGGCGATCCGCGACATCGTGTCCACGCGCGGGAGTGCTGGTGACGATCCTCTCTCGCTGACGCGTGCCGGGCGCGGGAATGCCGCAGGCCGCCAGACCGAGGCAATGGATGCCATCCCCGAACGACCGCAGCGCCTCACCCTTTCTGCTCAAGCGTGGGGTGCTGCCTGCTTCGCCGCGCGCCGCGCTCAGGGAGCTGCGACCGCGAATCGAGCAGTCGCGCGCCGATCTGGTGCGGACGCTGCGCGCGGTCGCACGGGAGCTGGAGCACGAGGCCGACCAGGTGGCCGCCGGCGCGATGCGGCCGACGCATCATCTGATCGGTCCATACGCCGCCTTGCTGGACAAGATGCGGGCGGAGGCGAATCTCCTGCGCGAGTGGACACAAGTGCTGAGCTCGGAGATCGTGGGGCCGATCACACCGTACCTGGGAAACCTCGTGATCCCGTCGCCGACAGCCGTCGTCGCCACGCCTGCCGTGCCGGCGACACCGGCAGTGGTGCCGGCGGTGCCCGAGCTGGCGAGGAGCGAAGTCCAGGTCGCGACCCGCGGCTCGATCTTAGCGCTGATGGATGAACTCGCCTCCTCCTACCAGCCGTAGCAGCGAGCGCGGAGCTTCAGCACCAGCCTGCGTGGTACTCGCCTCGGCGACGTGACGCGTCTACCTTCCTCCCCATGACCGGGGTGCCGGACGACACGTCCGTCGTCGGCTGAGAGAGACCCGTTGAACCTGATCCGGTTCGCACCGGCGTAGGGAGTCCAAGCAGATGAAGAGCAACACGCAGATGCGCTTCGCGCGCGATGGCGTCGTCACCGACGCCATGCGCTTCGTGGCCGAGCGCGAGCAGTTGAGCCCAGAGCTCGTGCGCAGCGAGGTGGCCCGCGGCCGCCTCGTGATCCCCGCCAACATCCACCACCTCGCCGGCACGCTCGAGCCGATGGCCGTTGGCAAGGTGAGCAAGGTCAAGATCAACGCCAACATCGGCAACTCGGCTGTCTCGTCGAACATCGGTGACGAGCTCGAGAAGCTACGGCTCGCCGTGAAGTACGGCGCCGACACCGTGATGGACCTCAGCACGGGCACCGACATCGACGAGACACGCCGCGCGATCATTGCGGCGTCGACGGTGCCGATCGGCACGGTGCCGATGTACCAGGCGATCCAGCAGGTGAAGGAGGTCACCGACCTCACCGCCGAGATGCTGCTCGAGATGATCGAGCATCAGGCGAAGCAGGGGGTGGACTACATGACCATCCACGCGGGCATCCTGTTCGAGCACCTGCCGCTCGTGTACGGCCGCGTGACGGGAATCGTGAGCCGCGGCGGCTCGCTGCATGCCGTGTGGATGATGCACCACCGCAAGCAGAACCCGCTGTACGAACGCTACGACGACGTGCTCGACATCCTGCGCAAGTACGACGTGACGATCTCGCTCGGCGACTCGTTGCGCCCTGGCTCGATCCACGATGCGAGCGACCGTGCGCAGTTCGCCGAGCTCGAGACGCTGGGCGAGCTGACGAAGCGCGCGTGGGAGAAGGACGTGCAGGTGATGGTCGAAGGACCGGGCCACATCCCGATGCACCAGATCGAGATGAACGTGCGCCGGCAGAAGGAAGTCTGCCACGAGGCGCCGTTCTACACACTCGGACCGCTCGTGACCGACATCGCGCCGGGCTACGATCACATCACGAGCGCGATCGGCGCGGCGATGATCGGTTGGTACGGGGCCGACATGCTGTGCTACGTCACGCCGAAGGAGCACCTCGGGTTGCCGAACGCGGAAGACGTACGCAACGGTGTGATCGCGTACAAGATCGCGGCGCATGCGGCCGACATCGCGCGCGGCCGGCCCGGCGCGACGGATCGTGACGATGCCCTCTCCCGTGCGCGCTACAACTTCGACTGGAACGAGCAGTTCAACCTCTCGCTCGATCCGGAGCGCGCGCGCGAGTACCACGACGAGGCGCTTCCGGCCGAGTACTTCAAGAGCGCGGAGTTCTGCGCGATGTGCGGGCCGAAGTTCTGCTCGATGCATCAGACGCGCACGATCGACGAGCAGATCACGGCGCTGGCGCAGGAGCAGGGACTCGCTCCCGCATCGCGTCCGGCGCGCGAGACGGACTATGCGCGCGAGCTGCTCGAGATCGGCGGTCCGGCTGAGACGGCGGAGCGCGAGGAGCTGGCCGGGGCAGGCGACTGACGCTCCTGGGCCACTGACGAGAGAGAGAGAGGCCGACGATGCGCGCGATCCGCATTCACGAGACGGGTGGGCCGGAAGTGATGCAGCTCGAGACGGTCGCTGATCCAGCGCCCGGCCCCGGCGAGGTACTGGTTCGCGTGGAGGCGATCGGCCTCAACTTCATCGAGGTGTATTTCCGGAAGGGGATGTATCAGTCGCCGCTGCCGTTCACCCCTGGCACGGAGGGGGCAGGGACGGTAGTGGCGCTCGGTGAAGACGTGGACGGCGTGCGTGTCGGCGACCGTGTCGCGTCCACCAACCTGCTCGGCTCGTACGCGGAGCTCTCCCGCGTGCGCGCCGACCGGCTCGTGCCGATCCCCGATGGTGTGAGCACGCACGACGCGGCCGCGGCGATGCTGCAGGGGATGACGGCGCACTACCTGACGACGTCGACCTACCCGTTGAAAGGCGGCGATCGCTGCCTGGTGCACGCCGCGGCGGGCGGGGTGGGGCTGCTGCTCTGCCAGATGGCCAAGCGGATCGGCGCGTTCGTGATCGGCACGGTCTCGAACGCCGAAAAGGCGGCGCTGGCGCGCGAGGCCGGGTGCGATGAGGTGATCCTGTACACCGAGCAGGACTTCGTGCGCGAGACGCTGCGCATCACCGGCGGGGCACGTGTGCAGGTGGTGTACGACTCCGTGGGAGCGACGACTTTTCTGGCCGACATGGATGTCCTCACGCCGCGGGGGATGCTGGCGCTGTTCGGACAGTCGAGCGGGCCCGTGGCACCGTTCGATCCGGCGATCCTGAACCAGAAGGGCTCGCTGTTCGTGACGCGACCGACGCTGGGGCACTACATCGCCACGCGCGACGAGCTGGTCTGGCGTGCAGGGGAGGTGCTGGGCTGGGTGCGCGATGGCTCGCTCCGGCTGCGGGTCGACCGTGAGGTGCCGCTCGCACAGGTGGCCGAGGCGCATCGCGCGCTCGAGGGGCGGCGGACGACTGGAAAGGTGCTGATCGTTCCCTAACGGCCAGCGTGCTCGTGTGTTTCGCACGCGTGACGCCCGGGAGCGAGGTGCGTCTCAACACATCATGCGACGCACCGCGCGCTCTCTCTTGATCCTGGTCGCCGCGACGGCGTGCGGCCGCTCCGTGACCTCGGCGCCAGTGACCGCGCCGCAGCCGAGCGTCGTGCTCGCCGGCGCGCCGGCCCCGCTACGCCGGACTGCGCCGCGCGTGTCCAGCGTAGAGGAAGTGGACTACATCCTCCAGCGCGGACTGGAGATTCCGGTGGCGGGAATGACGATGCGCGACCTCCACGATACGTTCGACGAGGGGCGCGACGACAGCCGAACGCATCGCGCGATGGACATCCTCGCACCACGCGGCACCGCGGTCGTGGCCGCCGACAGCGGGCGGTTGATCCGCATCGGCTTCAATGCGCTGGGCGGCAATACGATCTACGCGAGCGATCCGCAGGGGCGCGTGGTGTATTACTATGCGCATCTGGACGCGTATCAGCCCGGGCTCGTCGCAGGTGCGGCGATTGCGCGTGGCGACACGCTGGGTTTCGTCGGCACCACCGGGAACGCGCCGAAGGACACGCCGCATCTGCACTTTCAAGTGATGCGCATGTCGCCCGACGGTCGCTACTGGGATGGCGAGCCGATCAACCCGTATCCGCTCTTCCTCCTTCTGAACACCGCACGACCATGACGATCTCCTCGAAGGAACGCGCCGCACTTCGCGCCGAAGCGCATCACCTGAGCCCGCTGGTGCACGTGGGCCATGCGGGGCTCACCGATGCGCTCCTCCAGGCACTCGACGACGCACTTCGCACCCACGAGCTCGTGAAGGTCGCGCTGGCGAAGACTGTCGACGTGAAGGCGAAGGACGCCGCGTTCGAGATCGCCGAGAAGCTCGGGGCCGACGTGGTGCAGACGATCGGGCGGACGTGCACGATGTACCGCGAGAATCCGGATCTGCCGAAGAAGAAGGGTGAGCTGCCGGCGTGGCGGGCATAGGGTGGCCAACGGCCACTGCGGTACTTGGCACTGAACTGCCGCTGCGGTACACGGGTAACCACGCAGGACTCGGTACTCGGAATGGCATATCCGCCCCTAGAATGCGGGGCTGTGTGTGCACGATCGCGGTGCCGCTCTCTTGACGATGTCCGAGGTCGGATGCTGGAGAAGGCAGTCGTGGCCGGGCAGCTCGTCCCCGCGCGATCTCGCCAAGCATTCTCGGGGGCCGTATGCCATTCCGAGTACCGAGTCCTACGTAGTTACCCCAGTACTGCAGTGGCCGTTGGCCACCCCAGTACTGCAGTGGCCGTTTTGATCCGCCATGGCGTCAACGGAATCTCCATCACTTCTCGGCCCAGCGCGTGCGCGACCGCGTTGGCGATCGCCGGCGCCGTCGGGATGATCGGGGCTTCGGCCACTCCGCGTGCTCCGGTGTGGTTCGCCACCGTGTCTGCGCTCGCTACGAAGAACGCGTCGATCACAGGGACGTCGCCGATCGTCGGGATCTTGTAGTCGTGCGTTGTGGGATTCAGCGTCACGCCCAGTGCGGGATCCATCACGCGCTCCTCGAACAGCGCGTAGCCCAGTCCCTGGATGATTCCGCCCTCGAGCTGGCTCTCGGCGAGTGTCGGGTTGATGATGCGACCCGAGTCGTGCGCGCTCGTGATGCGCAGCACGCGCACCTGGCCCGTCTCGGTGTCCACCTCGACCTCGGCGAACTGCGCGGCGAAGGCGCAGATAGCGGTGTCCTGGGGGTTTGCGCCGCGGCTGCCCTGGCCCATGATCATCACGTCGCCCAGCTTGCGGCCGATCTGGGCAAGCGTCATGGTGCGCTCGTCGTTGGCGACGTGCACCGTGCTCGCGGTGAGCGAGAGCTGTTGCACGTCCACCTGAAGCAGCTCGGCCGCCGCCTCGAGCACGCGGGCGCGGGCCTGCAGCGCCGCGACGCGCACTGCCGGACCGACCGACGCGGTGGTGATGGAGCCCCACGAGTTGCCGGCGTACGGCGTGCGCTCCGTGTCGCCGAGCACCGTGCGCACGTCATTCAGCCGCGCGCCAAGTGACTCGGCGGCGATCTGCGCGAAGATCGTGCGTGAGCCCGTGCCCAGATCCTGCGTGCCGGTGAGGACGTCCACCGTGCCGTCCGGGTTGAGGCGCACCGTGGCATAGGCGGGCGGACCACCGCCGGCGCCCCAGATCTGGGACGCCATCCCGACGCCGCGACGCACGCGTCCACCGCGCTGATTGACGGCGTCGCACTCCGCGCGCCGGCGCTCCCACTCGAAGCGCGCGGCCGCCTCGCCGTAGCAGCGATCGAGATGCTTTGCCGAGTAGGGACGATCCTTCTCCTGGTCGCGTGGTGCGTAGTTGCGCCGCCGCAGCTCGAGCGGGTCCATGCCGAGCTCGCGCGCGAGCGCGTCCATCGCGCACTCGAGGCCGAAGGCGCCTTCCACGTGGCCCGGCGCGCGGAACGAGTCCATCGCACCCGTGTTGAGATACACGAACGTCTCGCTCGTGCGAACGTGCTCGCACTGATACAGCTCGTGATAGATCTTTGCCGGGCTCGCGAACCATCCGCTGTAGCCATAGGCGATCGTGACGTCGGCGGCGATGGCGACGAGCGTTCCATCGCGCCGGGCGGCGAGGGTGACGCGCTGCACCGTAGCGGGACGGTTGCCGGCATCCGTCTGCTCGCCCTCGCGGTCGAGGATGCAGCGCACCGGGCGACCGAGCTTCCGCGCGAGCGCGACCGCGGTGTACGTCTGGGCGGCCGCATAGTTCTTGGCGCCGAAGCCGCCGCCCATGTAGTCCTTCATCACGCGCACGCGATTGAGCGGCAGCTTGAAGGCGCGCGCCACGTCGCTGCGCACGCGGAAGATGCCCTGCGTGCTCTCCCACACGGTGAGATCGTCGCCGATCCACTCGGCCACCGAGCCGTGCGGCTCGAGCGGTGTGTGGAGCGCGCACGGCGTTCGGTACTCGCGCGTGATGGTCACGTCGGCTGCGGCCAGCGCCGCGGGAACATCCCCTCGTTGGGCGAGGCGCGGCTGGTTGCGCGGCACGTTGCCCGTCGGGCGCACGAGGGGCGCTCCCTCGGCGAGCGCGGCGTCGACGGTCGTGACGTGTGGCGTCGCATCGCACGTGAGCAGCACGGCGCGACAGGCAGCGCGCGCGAGCTCCGGCGTGCTTGCGCACAGCGCGGCCAGCGGTTGGCCGGCCCAGTGGATCACCGGGTCGAACAGCGGCGCGCCCATGTGGGAGATGCCGGGCACGTCGGCGGCGAGCAGTGCGCCGCGGACGCCGGGGATCGCGAGCGCGGGCCCAACGTCCAACCGCGTGACGCGCCCACTGGCGATTGGCGCTCGCACGAAGGCAGCGTGGAGCATGCCGGGGCGCTGCACATCCGCCGTGTAGCGAGCGCGGCCAGTGACCTTCTCGAGCGCGTCCATGCGCGGCACGCGCTGCCCGACGATCGCGAGTGTCTCGTCCACGCCCCAGGGTGCAGGATCGAGGTCGGGCAGCTCGACGATCTTGAGCTCCTCGCGTCCCTCGATCTCCACCTTGGTGCTCGCGAATCGCTTGCGTGGCGTGGCGCTCTCATCGCGTGCTCCCGCGTGGAGCTGCGGGGCGCCGGGCTCCGTGTGATGACCAGGCAGCTTGCCCACGATCTTGTCGGGCGACGTCCGCTTACGCGCCGCCATGCGGGGCCTCGTCCGAGGGTGCCGCTGACGCGGCGTGCATGGCGAGCGCGGCGGCCTGGATGGCGCGCACGATCTTGGGATAGGTGCCGCAGCGGCACAGGTTGCCGCTCATCGCCTGGAGGATCTCGCTCTCGCTCGGCGTGGGGTGCCGGGAGAGCAGCGCGGCGGCGGCCATCAGCTGGCCCGGCGTGCAGAAGCCGCACTGCAGCGCGTCGAGGTCGATGAAAGCGCGTTGAAGGGGATGGAGCGCTCCCGGCGGCGCGAGGCCCTCGACCGTCGTGATCT
>JAYUTY010000334.1:0-12175 GCA_043754875.1 Gemmatimonadota bacterium | reverse complement strand
TGCCTCCGGACACTCAGTGGGCACGACGCGCTCGGGTGCGTCGAGCTTCGTCCGCCGGTCGGATACCCCGCGATCGACGAACGTTCCGATCACCGACGCGGACTCGGTCTCCTCTGGATGCCCGGACTCACGCGCCTCGGCGGCGCGCTTGCTGACGAGCGGCGCGATCCCGCGCTCGACGCGGTAGAGATGCTCGAGAATCTCCGACACGGACCAGCGATCCGGCGCTGGACGCGTCGTCCAGCGCTCATGCGGGAGCGCGCTCGCGGCGTGGAGCGCGGCGGCACGCTGCGCCTCCAGCGAGGCAACGATTTCGGTGAGGCGAGGCTGCATCGGTCGGGAGGAAGGAATCCCCGAAGCTGATGCCGCGCGGCCCCCGCCGCAAGCGTCGGCCGGCCGGCCGGCTGCGCAGCGTTACGACGCGCGGTCCACTACCCCCGAGACCCCCTTCCTGTGCGCACAGCTGGCACAGCAGAACAGGCTGCCGTTGCCCTCCACCCCGTGACCGATGATCCGGCACCCGCAGTGGGCACACGTCGGCGCCAGCATGTGGATGGCGCACTCGAACGAGTCGAAGGTGTGCGTCGCCCCGCTGATCGTCACCGTGAACGCCTTGTCGTACTCGTTCCCGCAGCACTCGCACGCCGCCATGGTCGCACTCCGTTGAAGGTCGCCGCCATCTCGTACAGGAATCACGCCGTGCACGCCGCCGCTGTTCGACTGCCCCCTGATGTGGTACTCTTCCCCCGTGATGGATTCGCTGATTCCCTGCCCGCTCGCTCCCGTGCTCGCCATGCGCCTTCGTGCCGAGCGTGACGTGCTCACGACCCGATGGCTCGAGCGCATCAGCGACCGCGTGGCGCTGCACCCCAATCGCGTCTTCCCCACGGAGGACCTGCTCGACCACGTTCCGCTGCTGATCGACGGCATCGCGAGCTATATCGAGTTTCCCTCTCTCCCCGTCGCCGCCGACGTTCCGGTGCTGGCGAAGGCGATGGAGCTCGGCGCCCTCCGCCACGCCCAGGGCTTCGACGAGTACGAGCTGCTCAAGGAATACGAGATCTTCGGCGGCATCCTCTTCACCTTCTTTTCCCAGGAGGTCGACGGGATCCACACGGAGTGCTCGCGCAGCGAGCTCGTCCTGTGCGCCCATCGCCTCTATCACGCGATCGCCATCATCCAGCAGGCCACCACGGTCCAGTTCCTCGCGCTGATGAAGGAGCGTCTGCGCGAGCGCGAGGAGCGGCTGCGCGCCTTCAACCGGGCACTCACGCACGAGCTCCGCAACCGGATCGGCGCAACAATGGGCGCGGGCCAGCTCCTGCAGATGCCTGAGCTCGCTCCCTCCGAACAGGGTCGCCTCGTGGACATCGTGGTCCGCAACATGGAGAGCATGCGGGTCTCGCTGGACAATCTCCTCGAGCTCACTCGGCTCGGTGGCGACGCGCGACAGCAGCGCCACGTCCTCCTGCCGCGGGCGGCCGCCGAAGTCGCGCGCCAGCTCCGCGAGTTCGCCCGCTCGCGACAGGTCCAGGTCACGCTCGACGACGCCATCCCCGCCGTGGAGGTGAACGCGGCCGCGGTGGAGCTGTGCCTCACCAACTACGTCTCCAACGCGCTCAAGTACAGCGACCCCGCCAGGAACGATGCCCGAGTCCTCGTCACGGCGCGCATCGAGGCGGCGACGCCGGAGCGCTCGGCCCGCGTCGTCGTCGAGGTGCGGGACAATGGCCTCGGCGTGCCACTCGATCATCGCCAACGCCTGTTCGAGCGCTTCTTCCGCGGCAACCAGGAGACCATCGAGGGCACCGGTCTCGGCCTCAGCATCGTGCGCGAGACGGTGGAATCGCTGCGCGGCGAGGCGTGGGCCGAATTCGTCGATGGAGAGTCGGTCTTCGCGTTCACGCTCCCGGTTCGCCGCAGCACCGACACTCCGGCCGCAGGCGGAGAAACGGTCTAGCCGCCGTCCCGCGACGAGTCCGGGTTCGCAGTGCGCTCGCGGGTGAGGCGCTCGACGAGCCTCTCGAGCCTCTCGAGCACGTCGGGCGAATCGACGTCGAGCGGCGTCGGCTCGTCCACCTCCACCATCGCCAGATCGTCGCCAAGCGCCGTGAGCACGCTTCGCGCGCCTCGATCGCCCTCGAGCGCGCACAGCGCGGCGAAGCACGCGCGCCCGAACAGCACCGGATGTCCCTGCCCGTCGCGATACCGCGGCGCAACCGCCAGCGCGCCGCCGAGCTGCCAGCGCGCCACGAGCCGTCGCACGACGTCGGGCGACACGAGCGGCTGGTCACCGAGCGCAATGATGACCGCGCCGACGCCCGCGTCGAGCGACGCGACGCCGGCCGCGATCGAGCTCGCCATTCCAAGGTCGCGCGACGGGTTCTCCACGATGCGCACGCTTCGGCCAGCCGACATCCCGTGATCCTGGTGCAGTGCGCCGGCCAGCGCCGCGGCCCCGGGCGGCAGGACGACGAGCACATGGTCAGTGGCGGCTCCGATCGCGGCGATGCTCCACGTCACGACGGGCCGTCCAGCGAGCGGGGCGAGCAGCTTGTCGGCGCCGAACCTGGCGCTGCGGCCCGCGGCCAGCACCAGCCCCGCAACGCGTGCGCCCACTCAGTCTTCGAGATCGGCGATGTCGATCGCATCGCGCCATACGCGACGCACCTCGTGCGCACCCTGCGCATTCAGCTCCACCAGCGAGCGACGCCAGTACCACCGGTGCTCCTCCGGCACGCTCGCGCCATGTCCGAGGAAGTGCGTGTAGATGTCCGCGACCGCCACGCCGCGCGTGCCGGCGCTGATCGTTCGCAGCCGCTCGTTGAACGCGTCGAGCAGGTGCAGCGGCAGCTTGCCGGCCTCCTCGAGCACCCCCGGAATCCGCGCAGTCCGGTCCGACGGATCGAACACCGTCGTCAGGAGCAGCAGTGAGTTCGGCCGTGCGGTGCGCACCGCATCCACGAGGACATCGAATGCGTCCTGGATGTCGCGGCCGATCGCGTCGAGCAGCGTGGCGCGCGGCTTGTTCGCGAACGCGCTCAGGAGATCGTTGCCCCCCACCGACAGGGTGAGCAGCGTCGCCGCGTCGCTCTCGTCGAGCTGCGAGAGCTGTTCGCCGAACACGTCGCCGATCGTCGCGCCGTCGCCGGCGAGATTGCGGAACTCGAGCCCGGGATAACGCGACGCGAGGTCGTCTCCCTGATCGTCCGGCCACCGCGCGTCATCATTCTGGTAGAGCAGCGACGCCGCGCCGAGCGGAGCGACCGCACCAACCGTCGGGTCACGCTCCAGCGCGACCGCCACGTCGATCTCGCCCGCGTCGAGCGCTGGATACAGATCGATCGCGACGGAGTCGCCCAGCGAGATGAACTCGGTGAAGTAGGGAAGCATGATCGGGCGAGTGGAACGCTGAGGAACGCTGAGGAACGCTGAGGCCGGTCCGCCGCGAACGGCGCGTCAGGCCGGCGCGAACACGAGACCGCGCAGAGCGAGGATGCGCCCCACGGTCTCGCCGATCTTGTTGTTCGGCGTGCTCGCGCCTGCGGTGACGCCGACACGCACGGGCCGGCCTGCCGGCAGCCACTCGCTGATCGTCGCCTCTTCGTGGCGCACCCCCGGCAGCCGCACGTGTACGTCACCCGTCGTCGCATCGATGGCGTCGGCGTCCTCGATGTGGTACGTCGGCACCTGCTCGGCGCACAGCGCCGCGAGCGAGATGGTGTTGCTCGAGTTGAAGCCGCCGATCACCACCATCAGGTCGAGTGGCTCCTCGAGCAGCGCGATCACCGCGTCCTGACGCTCCTGCGTCGCGCTGCAGATCGTGTCGAAGGTGCGGAAGTCCGCCGCGCGCGCGTCGGCGCCGCGCGCTCGCGCCATCGCCTGTCCCACCTCCTCACCGATCGCCAGCGACTCCTTGGCGAGCATCGTCGTCTGGTTCGCGACTCCGATGCGACGGAGGTGGAGCTCGGGATCGAACCCCGGCGACGCGGCATGCGAGAAGCGGGCAAGGAACTCGTCGCGGCCGAGCCGGCCCTCGATGAAGTCGCACACCATCCGCCCCTCGCTCATGTCGCGCACCACGAGGTAGCGCCCTTCCGGATACTTCATGACCTGCGACGCCGTGGCGCGCGTCTCCTCGTGATAGTGCTTCCCATGGATCAGCGCCGTGTACCCGTCACGCGCGTACGCCTCGACGCGCTTCCACACGTTCAGCACCGATCCACACGTGGTGTCCACGAGCACGCAGTCGATCGCGCGCAGTGCCTCGAACGCGGCGATCGTCACGCCGAACGCCGGCAGGATCACCACGTCTTCCGGCTGGATCGACGTGAAGTCGAACGTGCCAGCATCGTCCGGTGCGAGGATCTCGATCCCCATCCCGCGCAGCTTGCTGTTCACGTGCGGGTTGTGGATGATCTCCCCCACGAGCACCAGCCGCCGATCGGGAAACTTCCGATGCGTCTGGTAGGCGTACTCCACTGCGCGCTCCACGCCGTAGCAGAAGCCGAACTCCTTCGCCAGCCGGATCGTGACGTCCCCGACCGTGAGGGTGTAGTCGTTGTCCCGCAGCGCATCCACGAGGCCGCCATTGTAGTCCGACGACAGGTCGCCCTGGACATCGGCCTTGAGACCGAAGCCCTTCCGGAAATACGTCGCGACCTGCTCGGGGGCGTCCATGCCCTGCAATCTAGCGTACGGAGTGGCACGGGTGAACGCACGCACGGCAGGCCTCGCTGTCGCTGTTCGATGACGATCATGGACTGACGGACCTAGGTGAACGCGCGAGACCGGCGTGTGGGTTCCGCGCCCTCACTCGGCCATCCACCCCGCCAGCGCGTACGCCACCAGCGCCTCGTACGCAGCCTGCCGCGTCACGAGGCCGCCGGTGAGGATCCCGACGGCACCGACCCCATGCTTCACGTTACGCTCGCCGGTCACGGCATCCATCGCATGGCCGAGCTCCATTCCGCCGCGCACGAGCGCGGCCACGCGCGCCGGCAACGCGAGCGAGAGTGAGCCGCCCACCCCCTGCCGTCCGTCGCGCCCGACGATCGCCGCCCACGCACACGTGCGCACCCCGCCATCCGGCTCCGAGACCACGCCACCTTCGATCCCGATTCCCCAGTCGACGTCCGGCCGCGTCGCCAGCGCCGCCCGCGCCCGCGCAAGTGCGCCCTGGATCGTCTCGTCGTCGCCCCACGGCTGATCGGGCACGCCGCTATCGACCGCGCACCCCGTGACGACAGCGAGTGGCGCGAGACGCTGCACCACGGCACGTGCCGCGCCGATCTTCACGGGATTGAGCGAACCCACCACGACGTGGCGGAGTTCGTCGCGGAGTCGTTCCGGCATCAACATCGGCGTCACTGGGCCTCTGGTTCGAGTCTCCGGAAGCTACCGGCACGAGTCAATCGTCGGGGCTGGTTGCCCCCGTCCGAATCCCGGGATATGCTAACGACGATGGCACCCCCCCTCGAGCTCACCACCGATTTCGCCTACGACGAACAGCGTGCCAGCCGCGCCTTTTCGTTCGTCGCCGAACGGCTCTGGCTCGACTTCGTGAACACCGACACTGCGGCGCGCGGCACCGACGCGCTCCATGATTTCGGCCGCTTCGCGCATTGGCTCGAAGCCGCGCGCGTGCTGGACGCCGAGCGTGCGTCGTCGCTTGCGCGACGCGCGGCGCAGCAGCCATCCGGCGCGCTCGCGGTCCTGGGCGACGCGCGGCGCGTACGCAGCGTGCTGCGCACGCTCGCCGAGCGCGGCGACGCTGCCCCGTCGGTGCGGCTCGAAGCCCTCGCCGAGATCAACCGCGTGCTGGGACGCAGTGCTGGCACTCGGCGCGTGGATCTCCAGCCCGACGGCACCTTCGCACGCACCTTCGTCGCGGTCGGTGACGCGTTTGCCGGGCTGCTCATCCCGATGGTGGAGAGCGCGGCGGATGCGCTGATCCTCGCGGAGCTCACGCGGGTGCGGCGCTGCGCCGACGCGCGGTGCGGTCGCGTGTTCCAGGACGAGACCAAGAATGGTCGGCGGCGCTGGTGCGACATGGCCACCTGTGGCAACCGCGCCAAGGCCGCCCGCCATCGCATGAAGCTGCACAGCTGACTGCCACTGCCCGAGCCAGGGCTGCATCTCTCTTCACCAGCGCTACAATGGCCACCCGTCGCTCTCTTCTCCTCCGTTCGCCCAGCAGCACCGCAGCGCTCGCGCGGCCGTTCATTGTCGGTGCAGCCACGCTGGTGACGCTCGCGTGTGCCTCTGCTGCTCCGCCCACTCATGCCGAGGGTGGAACGCCCAGTGTCGCGACGTCTCCGCACGCGACGATCACGGCGGCCGAGCTGGCCGATCCGGCGATCGAGAGCAGCGATCTCCTGACCGCGGTGCGACGCCTTCGTCCTGGATTCCTGCTCTCGCGAGGAGCCGCCCACTCCAACAGCGCCGGCGGCGCCACGCTCGTCTACCTGGACAACCATCCGCTCACGTCGCTCGGCACGCTCGGCACCATCCGCGCGAGCGACGTGAGCGCGGTCGAGTACCTGACCGTCGCCGAAGCGGCGCAGCGGTTCGGCAACGCCGCGCGCAGCGGCGCAGTCATCATCGTCCACCTGAACTAGTCATCGCCGGCCGGCGACGACCAGCGTCTAGCAGGCGATCGCGAGCGCGGCCGGCTTGATGTAATTCATGTCTTCGGCATAACCGCGCAGCTTTCGCTGCAGCAGCCGACGCCCGCGAAAGAGCCGCGACTTGACCGTCCCCTCGGGAATGCCGAGGATCTGCGCGATCTCCGCGTAGCGCATCTCCTGGATGTCGCTCAGCACCACCGCCGTGCGGTACTCCTCCGGCAGCGCGTCGATCGCCCGCACGATCTCGTCGTCGAGAAACGAGTCGTAGAACCGTCCCTCGGGATCGGCTTCGCCCACCGCGTCGCGCGGCGACCACCCGGTGTCGCCGTCACCCTCTGAAACCTCGCGCTTGTCGACGCGCCGCTTCCGGCTCACGAACACGTGATAGAGGATCGTGAACAGCCAGGCGCGGATGTTCGTGCCGAGCCGGTACTGGTCCCACCGTTCGAAGGCGCGCAGCACCGTGTCGGAGACGAGATCCTCCGCGTCGTCCCGCACCCGCGCCAGCTTGAGCGCGAAGCTGTAGAGCGCATCGAGATGCACCAGCGCCTCTGCCTCGAAGCGCGCGCGCTGCGCCGCTTCACCCGTCATCGTCATCGTCGTCATCACCGCCTCCTCCACCGCACCCGGCGACTCGCCCCGGAACCCCATGCTCCGCCAGCGAGTCGCATCGTATGCCCACACTCGCGAGCGCCTAGTGCGCTCCGTCGAGCTCCCTGTCCGTACCTGGTATCAGCAGCCGGTCCCCGTCGCGCAGCTGCGTCGCGATGAATCGCTTCAGATCCTCGCCAATCCCCACCATCACCGTCGCGTCCCGCTTGACCCGCGTCATCAGCATCCCCCCCTCGAGGGCCGCGATGATGAAGCGCGCCAGCCGTGCCGGATCGACGCACTCCCGCAGCTGACTGCGCAGCTCCCACAACAGCGACTGCAGCTGGCCCGCCCACGAGTCGAACACCAGATCGAGCCGCCGCCGAAAGCCCTCGTGCGAATCCGCCATCTCTCCGGCGAGGTTGCCGAACAGCGATCCGTTCCGCGCGTCGCGCTCGTGCTGCAGCGCCACCAGCGTGTCGATGAAGAGAGACAGCCGATCCAGCGGAGCGATCATCGGCTCGCGCAGGATCGCGAGCCCGCGCTCGGTGAAGCGCGAGAACTGCCGCTCCAGCACCTCGTATCCCAGCTCGTCCTTGCTCTTGAAGTAGTGGTAGAAATGACTCTTCCCACTCAGCCCGGCCGCCTCGATCACCTCGTCCACGGACGTGTGCGAGAATCCTTGCTGGCCGATCAGCCGCGCCGCGGCGTCCAGGATGGCGTCCTTGCGAGTGCTCACGAGCGGATAATAGGACTGGTCAGTCCTAATGTCAACTGCGCACCGTAACTCGTTTGGTGGAGGGATGTATCAGGCTGGCTGGTGTCTCGTTATCGGGCAGTCGTACCCCGGTGCCGGCTACTCGCTCTACGGGCGATCCACCCATGCTGGATCTCACGGCTCCGTACCGGCACCGGAGGTCGCTAGCTTTTCGCGCATGAGCCACGAGCCCGAGTCGCGCGACGTCACCCGCATCTACCTCTCGCTCGCGCCAGCCGACCTGCGTCCGGGACGCCCGCCCGCGGCATCGGTGCAGCTCGAGCGCCGCCGCCCGATCGAATCGGCGGACTATCGCGCGCTCTATCAGCTGGTCGGCGAACAGTGGCTCTGGCGCGACCGCCTCGCCTGGAGCGACGAGGCGCTCTCGCGCCATCTCGAGCGCCCCGACATCCACGTCTGGGTCGCAATCATCCAGGGCGAGACCGCGGGATACTTCGAGCTGCAGAGACAGCCCGAGGACGAGGTGGAGATCGTCTACTTCGGCCTCGCGCCGAGCTTCATGGGACAGGGCATCGGCGGATGGCTGCTCACGCGGGCGGCCGAAGAATCATTCGCGCTTGGCGCACGCAGCGTCGTGCTCAACACCTGCACGCTCGACGCCCCACAGGCGCTGCCCAACTACCTCGCGCGCGGCTTCAGGATCGTGCGCCAGGAGCGCTACGTGACGACGGTGCCGTCGACGTTCGCGCCCCCTGCACCGCGCGGCTGAGCCCAGCGTCAGCCCAGCGTCAGCCCAGCGTCAGCCCGGCGTCAGCCCTGCGTCAGCGGCTCCGCCTGCCCCCGGGCTTCCCGCCACCGCTCCGCCCTCCGCCTGGCGCTCCGCCGCCCGGGCGCCCGCCACCTGGCCGACCACCGCCGCCGCGCCGCGGACCACTCGACCCGCCACCCCGGCTCGACGACGATCGGCCACCACCGTCGCGACCGTCACCGCCGTTGGTGCCGGTGCCGCCGCCGAGTCCCGGCGGACCGGCTGCCAATGGATCGCTCGTCCGGTTCCGCTGCCGCGAGTGCTTGCCCGGCCGCGGCGACGCGTCGCGTCCCTCCCGCAGCGAACGCTTCGCCCCGTACATCTGCCGGTCCCGGCGCTCCTTGCTCGCCGCCTCGCGCTGCTCGTCGCGCTTCCGGTTGAACCGCGCCACCTCCTCATCGCTCCACGGCGCATCGAGCAGCGCCTGCAGCTCCTCGATCGTTCGCGCGCGCACCTGGCCACGCTGGCCGCGATACACCACGAACCGAAGTGGACGGTCGAGCGTCGGCAACTCCGCATCGGTCAGCGAGCGCGCGATCTTCTCGGGCAGCTGGAGACGCGCCACCCCGCGCGGCACGCCATCCACTTCCTCCACGTCGTAGTCGATGTCCACGTCACGGTCACGCACGCTGGTGCGCGACGGCAGCGCGTCATACTTCGCGCGCTCCGCCCGCGGCGACAACGCCTCGAGCTCCGCTGCGAGATCGAGGTCCGCCTGCTTGAACTGCGTGAGCGACGTGATGTCGCCCATCTTTTTCAGATACAGCGAAGCCAGCTCCGCCTCGCCCAGCCGCGGCAGCGCGCCACCCGACCGGCGATACGCCTCGCGCACCGCGTCGATGCTGCCGAGGTTGTTGCGCACCGCGAAGTGCCGCGCCTCGCCGCGCGCGAGCGCCGCTGCCAGCACGCGGCGCGCTTCGTCCTCCCGCGCCGCCGGAAACTCCTCCACCGCCTCGACTTCGCGCTCCAGCTCGAAGCCGAAATACTCCAGCTTGCGCCGCAGCACGAGCGGCGACTTCCGGCGCTCGGCGTCGTACGCCATCGTCGCCTCGTTGCCCGTCGCGTAGCGCCGCAGCACGTCGAGCGGGATCTGCGTCCCCTCGATGCTCGCGCGCGGCTGGCCGGACCGGTCGGCGAAATAGCGCAACGTGCCGGCAATCGGACCCCAACCGCCGCAGACGCTCGTCTTGCTCACGCGCGCCTCTTCGCCCCACGCTGTCTGCTCGTCGATCACGAGGTCGAACGGCATGTACTCGGCGAGCAGCTGCGCGAACAGGTGACGAGTCCCCTCGTGCGCCATCGGCATCTCGCTCGGAAGCTGCATGCCGAGTCCGCGATAGACACTCGCCATGCCGAGCGCGGCGTCCTCCACCGACTTCACGAGCACGCCGCGGCGCTCGGCCCATTCGCCGATCGCCTCCTCCTCGAACAGGTGGCGCGGAAGCCCGTATACCTCGCCCACGTTGCCCGCGACACGATACGCCTCGGCGTACACGTTGTACGCCGTGAGGTGATCGCTCCCCGGGAGCACCAGCCCGTCGAGATCGCGCTCCTCGCGCGTCATGCGATGCAGCGAGTCGATGCCGCTCATCACCGCGAGATACGGGACGAGCGCATCGTCGGCATTCACGAGCAGCTCGGCCCACTCGCGCTCCACCGGCATCGCCTCCACGGCGCGGCCGTAGCGCGTGAGCCGTCCCTTCTCGATGATGCCGCGCCCCTCGAGGAATGTCATCGCGCGACGGTAGGCGATGCGGTCCAGCGGCACGGGCAGCTCCAGATCGTCCGCCGCCACGCCGAGGTCGGCGCACGTGATCGCGACGCGCTCCGAGTCGCCCGCGAGCTGGAACTCCGGGGCCGTCGGCTTGAGCGAGGCGAAGTCGATGTCGCGGTCGCTGAGGATGAACACGCGCCCACCGGCCACGCGGCCGTGCACGCGGCCGGCCATCTGCAGGATCTCGTTCGCGCCGAGATTGAGCTTGGTGAGCACGTTCTTGCCGCGCTCGACGACCGACGTGAAGCGCGTGTCGTCGATGATCACCGTGTCGAGCCCCTGCACGTTGAGCGCGCTCTGCCCTGCCGCCGTCATCGCGAGAAAATACGGCTTCTTCTCCTCGCCCTCGAGGAAGGGGCGCAGGATACGGATCGGCTCTCCGCCGTGATAGTGCGCCGTGTTGATCCGCGGCGCGCGCATCCGCACGTTCTCCGCCGCCTGCTCCACCCCCTTTCGCGTGGGAACGAAGATCGCGACGCCGCGCTTCTCGCGGTAGAACCGCTGCAGCAGCTTGTCGTCCAGGAAGTCGCCCACGTTCTTGCGCAGCACTTCCACCGTCGCCGCCTTCTCGGGGTCGAAGGCGTACACCTCGAGCACGTCGTCGCTCTCCAGGTACTGGCGGTAGAAGGTGGGATCGACGGTGGCCGAGAGCCAGATGAAGCGGCAGCCGACGCGCTTGCCCAGCGCGAGGCACAGCTCGAGCTCGGCCGACGTCTGGTGAATCTCGTCGACGATGAGCGTGTCGGCGGGCAGGATGTCGCCGTCCTGGAACCAGCGGCGCGCGATCCCCGTCGTCACGATGATCACGTTCCAGCTCGGCGTGTCCGGCGTCGCCTCGCGCTCGCGGTTGATCACGCCGACGCGCAGGTCGGTAGTTCCGAGCAGCTCTTCGGCGATCGGCCGAATCGCGAGCGTCTTTCCCGAGCCGGTGCCGGCGACGATGCCGAAGCCCTGACGCGAGCGCGCGAGCTCCCGCACGCGGGGGCCGAAGTTGCGCTCGAGGTACGTCTCGATGTGGAGGCCGAGCGCCAGCTCGATCGTCTCGCAGGCGGCGCGCGTCGGGGCAATCACGATGATGCGGCCGGTGGACGGCTCCGCCTGAACGAAGGCGTCGTGATCGGGGGGCAGGTAGTGGTCTCGAACGTCTCTCATGCCCGCGCACTCGGCGAGATTCGTGCGCGCGGGATCGGGCCGCTGCGAGTACTACGGGTGCTTCTTGTCCTCGCCGAACTTCTTGAGGAAGGGGAGCTCCCTCTTGTCCCCCTTGTCCTTCTCCACGTAATCGTCACCGAAGAGCACCTTGCCGTTGGACGGCCGGTTGCGGACCGCTGTCGGGCAGTCCGTCGGCGCCGGCTGCTGCTTCGGCGGCACCTTGTCGAGCCAGATTCGGCACATGCCCGGCGGCGGACGGAACGCCTTCGGGACGTCGTCGTCGCCCTTCTGGGCGCCAGCGACCCCGGCCAGGCCGACCGTGCAGGCGAGCGTGAGTAGTGCGGTGCGAATCTTCATCCAGGACCTCCAGCAGCACGCGGTCATCGCGATGCTGCCGATCGATAGGGCATGAGCAGGGCCGGAGCCTTCATGGCCGCGCTCGCCTGCCGTAAGTATAGCGGTGGTTGCAGCTTACAGAGAGTTCTCGCCGGCTCGCGTTTCCT
>JAYUTY010000333.1:0-4248 GCA_043754875.1 Gemmatimonadota bacterium | reverse complement strand
CGCTGCACCGGCACCTTGCCGTTGAACTGCTGGTTCCCTTCCGGATCGGCCTCGAACACCTGCTCGTAGACGGCGTACTCCGCCGCGCCCTGCGGCGGCGGTGGCGCGTGCGGGTCGCTCGTGCCGAACTGTCGCGAACCCTCGGGCAGCCTGCCCGCGATGATCCCCGCGACGTGCGTGCCGTGGCCGAGCTCGTCGGAGAGCGCCGACTTCCAGCTGTCGTCCACCGACGGGACGGTGAAGTCGCGATGCAGCTCGACGACGCTCGGATGGTAGATCGTGCTGTTGAGCGCATCGCTCTGGGCGCCGAAGTGCGGATGCCATCCGTCGATCCCGGAGTCGACGACGGCCCAGATGATGCCCGCACCGGACGCGCCATACGATTTGATGGCGGCGTCGGCCTTGACGGTCGCCACCGAACGGTCGATGAGCGACTTCACCTTGAAGTCGGGCCACAGCTTGTAGATCACGCGCAGCCCGGGATTCTCCCGCGCGCGCTCCTCGTCGACGCGCAGGAGACGACGCCACTGGTCGACGCTGAGCCAGCACTGGAAGTAGCTCTTCGATATCTCGATCGGCCGCGCGACGGACGCGGCGTCGCTGCCGAGCACCTCCGTCCACAGCGCGAGAAAGGCGAGCGCCGCCTCACGCAGGCCGCCGCGATACTGGATGTTGAGCTCGATCATGTAGCGCCCCGGCTTCGTCGCGTCCTCCGGCAGCCCAAGCTCGACGCGCCGCCTGGAATCCTGCAGCACCGGAGGCACGACACCGCGGCCGATCATCGCGAGAAGATTCTCTTCGGGATCGGCGGCGGCGGGGGAAGTGGCGGGCGAAGCGGCGGGCGATGTGGCTGGTGCGCTGGCAGGGGCAGCGGGCGTCGGCCGCTTTTTGCTCTTGCGGCTCTTGCTGCTCTTGCGGTTCGGGGCGGGGGTAGGATCGTCCTGGGAAGCCATCAGGCAGGCGTTCGAGCGAGAGACGGGCGGAGGCAGGCCGCGCGCCGGCGTCGGCGCACTCGCGTGTCAGGACCGCTGCCCCCGAAGGTATGGAATACCGCCGCTGCCG
The DNA here is from genome assembly GCA_043754875.1 of Gemmatimonadota bacterium. GTDB lineage: Bacteria > Gemmatimonadota > Gemmatimonadetes > Gemmatimonadales > Gemmatimonadaceae > AG11. Next base: position 3,186 of record JAYUTY010000333.1, on the reverse strand, counting down.
CCATCCCTCGCGTTACTGGCGGGCTACTGACTCACCAGAGAAGGCGATGCAGTCCGCACGAACTACAGGTGGCGCACACGCCCTGCCTCGATCCGGAAGACGAAGGAGATCACGGCGCACAAGGAGCGCGAGCAGAACAAGCTGTGGTTCAAGCACTGACCGGACGGAGCAATCTTGGGGAGCGCTGATGGCGAGCGCAGGACAAACATCCTGATCTGTTTCCGACGGCCGTTCCACCGGCGTTAGGCGATCGCCTTGCGCTCCTCGATCGGGACTCGTACGCTAGCGATCTGGTGCTCATCCGAGCATCAGGGCTGCCACCCTATCCGGAGTCCCGATGTTCAGGCAGAGCACGACGGTCCTGATACTTGCGGCGAGTCTCGTCGCCGCGCCCGCCCATGCACAACTCGTGCGTTCGGGCGGCCAGACCACGACGACGTGTGCATCCACTGTCACGATCTGCGACGTGAACTGGTCGGTGCAATGGTTCGGTCTCGCGGGCGGCCCTGGCGGGACGCTGGCGAACGCACCGATCATCACGTCCACGTACACGCCCTCGCCGCCGTGGGCGCCGAACGTCGCTGGGGTGCAGCAGTGGATCGGCGCCGCGAACAGCGGCTCCGTGGGCGGCGGCTCGACCCGCTACTACTTCCAGACGACGTTCACGTCATCGATCGCGAGCTTGCTGAGCTTCGGCCTCGGATGGGACAATCGACTCGTCGGCGCGTACGTCGGCGGCTCGATCGATCCGATCAATGGGCTCTTCCTCGGCGGCCTGTCCCTGCTCGGCTCGACCTCGCCAACACAGCCATACGCCGGTGGCAAGGCGGGATTCTGTCGCAGCGACGGAGTGTTTCCTGCGAGCGCCTATCCGAACTGCGTGCTGAACGTCGCGATCGGCGTGAATGCCCAGCAGCTCAACACGCTCACGTTCGTGGTGGAAGGCGACGGCACCACCGACGGCCTGCTCGTCGGCGCTTCCTTTGGTGAGCTGCCGCCGGTGATCCAGGTGCCGCCGTCCACCACCACCACACCGGAGCCGGCGACGATGGGGCTGACGCTGCTCGGTCTCATCGCGCTGGGTGGCGCGCGCTTCGTCCGCCGAGGGCGCCGAGTGGGAATGTCGTTGACGGTCTGACGGTGTGACGGCTGGTTGCGAGGTGCGCACCGCGCGCCTCGCAACCGAAGCCGGATGATAAGGCGAGCAGCAACCGATGCCACGACGGGAAGGGTCGGACCGGAGGCCAGCCCAGTCGTGGCTCCCAGGTAAATCACACCATACTCCCGCGCCCATGCGCCCCATGACCAGGTCGATAGCTGGCATCCTCTGCATGCTCACGCTGGGCTGCGCTGCCGCGTCTCGGAGCCCCGCCCCTGCAGCGGGGATGGATGCCACCAGAACAACGCTTGCCCAGATCTACCTCTGGCGCGCGCGACCGGGGATGTTCGCAGAGTATAGCCGGTACATCCGCGAGGTGGCCGAACCGATCGATCGCGAGGCCCAGCGGGCCGGAGCCTTCGTCGATGTAGCGACGTACGCGGCGAGCGACACGACGCTTCCGTGGACGCATATGCGAGTCTTCCTCGTGCGCGACTCGAGCCAGCTACTTGGATTGGGCGCCGCGCTCAGCGCTGCGGGGGTTCGGCTCCAGCCCGACAGCCTCCGTCGGAAGCAGCAAGGCGAGTACTCCGCATCTCTCCGCGACCGCGTCGGTGCCACGGTGACGCAGATCATACGATAGTACTCGACGGCGAGTCGCTGGCGTCAGTCGGGAAGCGAGCGCCGAACCGACGCTGCGCCATCCGCCTGGATTCGAAATGGAAAGCGGTTCACGGCGACGCGCCCGTTCGAGACGACCATGAGCACGTCCGCGAGGGCGCCGATGTCGTCGAGTGGGTTGCGGTCGAGCACGATCAGGTCGGCCTCGAGCCCCTGGCTCACAGCGCCGGTCTTCCCGCGGAGGCCGAGCAGCTCGGCCGCGTCCGTGGTGGCGGCACGCAGGGCCTCGAGCGGCGTGTAGCCGAGCCGCACGAGCGCGGCACATTCGCCGGCGACGCGCGGCATGCTCGTCGGCCCGTAGTCCGTATCGACGCCGGTGGCGACGCGCACTCCGATCGCGTGCGCACGCCGCACGGCGTCCTCCAGCCGAGGCACCATGTGGCGACCGCGGAGCAGGAGCACGGGATCCGGCCGCTCGACGCCGACCTGCGCCATGTCGTCGATGGTCTGGATCGTCGGCACGAGCCACGTGCCGCGCTGCTTCATCAGGCGCAGCGTGCTGTCGCTGAGATATGTCCCGTGCTCGATGCTGCGCACGCCGGCGAGGACGGCGGCGCGGGCGCCCTCGTCGCCGTGGGCGTGCGCCATCACGGGAACGCCACGCGCCCGCGCCGCCTCGACGATCACCCGCAGCTGCGACTCGGAGTAGACCTGCTTGCGCGGATCGGTGTCGGGCAGGCCGGCGCGCTCGGTGCCGCGTGTCTTGATCCAGTCTACCCCGTGATCGAGATCGACCTGCACGAGCGCGCGGAGCGCCTCGGGGGTGCGGACACCGTCGGCCAGCGGCACGAGCCGCGGATCGGCGAGCACCGTCTCGCCGAGGTCGGGGGTGACGTAGAGCCCTGACGCGAGCACGTCGGGGCCGGCGAGCTTGCCGGATCGCGCCATCTCGCGGAGGGCGACGTCCTGGAAGCCCGAGGTGCTCGCACTGCGGGCCGTCGTCACGCCGCTCTCCAGCGCACGGCGCGCGGCGTCCAACGAGGCGATGTGCGTGTGCGCGTCGATCAGCCCGGGCATGAGGTAGCGCCCGCCGAGGTCGATCGTGCGGGCGCCTGGCGGCGCGGCGCCGGACGCCTGGTCGATCCGGTCGATCCGGTCGATCATGCGGCCGCGGATCGTCACGGTCCACAGCCCTGCGCGCGCGCCGCCGACCGCGTCGACGATGCGGGCGTTGGTGAGGACGAGCGGCGCGTCCACCACAGCGGATTGTGCGTGTGCCGCCGTCGGCGCGAGGGGGACGGCGAGGAGAGCGCCCGCCATCACGGCACGGCGGAGGATGCGAGCGGCAGATCGCGCCATTCAATGCTCCGGCGGACGAGGGGAGGTGGGAACTCCAGGCGGCGGAATGTTAGCGCGCGGGCGCGCTGATGGCGAGCGAAGGAGCTCATTGCATCGCTCGCTTCAGC
>JAYUTY010000332.1:0-4258 GCA_043754875.1 Gemmatimonadota bacterium | reverse complement strand
CGGCGTTCTTCGCGGCGACGATCGGGCTCAAGCAGTGGGACATCAAGAAGGTGCTCGCGTACTCGACCGTCTCGCAGCTCGGCTACATGTTCGTCGGTGTCGGCTCGGGCGCGTACGTCGCCGGCGTCTTCCACCTGATGACGCATGCGTTCTTCAAGGCGCTGCTCTTCCTCGGGTCGGGCGCGGTCATCTACTCGATGCACGCCGCCTACCACCACACGGGCAACCACGACGACGCGCAGGACATGCGCAACATGGGCGGGCTGAAGAAGTTCATGCCGCTCACGTGGGTGCTGATGTGGGCAGCGACGCTCGCCATCGCCGGCATTCCGCCGTTCGCCGGCTTCTTTTCCAAGGACGAGATCCTGGGCTCCGTGTTCGCACGCGCCCACGGCTCCACTCTCGCCGACGCCAGCTGGCTTGGCATTCCGGGCAGCACCGTGCTGCTCGCCTGTTACGTGCTCGGACTCGCGGCGGCCTTCATGACGGCGGTCTACATGACGCGCATGATGCTCTACACCTTCCATGGTCCCAACCGGACCGGCGAGCGCGAGCGCGAGCATCTGCACGAGGCGCCTCCCGTGCTCACCGGCCCGCTCGTCGTGCTCGGCGTGCTGAGCGTCTTCGGCGGCTTCCTCAACCTTCCGGCGCTCATCCCGATCGGGCCCATCGGCACGCTCGAGCGCTGGCTCGAGCCAGTCGTCGGGCAGGGCACGCTCATGACGACCAAGGGAATCGTCTCCGAGTCGTCGCACAGCACCGAAGTCGCGCTGATCGGCGCCGCGGTCGTGATCGCCGTCGTCGGCATCGCGCTCGCCTTCGCCCGACTCAAGCCGGCCACGCTGGTGGACAAGGCGCACTCGCCCGAGGAGCAGGGCTTCGGACGCGTGCTCGCCAACAAGTACTATGTCGATGAAGCGTACGACGCGGCGATCGTCACCCCGGTCGTCTCGGGCTCGCGCGGGCTGCTCTGGCGCGGAATCGACGTCGGCGTGATCGACGGCATCACGCGCCTGTTCGTGCAGGGGAAGGACGATGACAACGCCATCGGCTCGAGCGTGCCGATGGGCGGGCTCCTGACGCGCGCTGTCGGGTGGGCTGGTTCGCAGTTGCAGTCGGGCCTGGTCGGCACGTACGCCTGGGTCCTCGTCGCGGGCGTGCTGCTCGTGCTCGGCGCCTTCACCTTCCGGTAACGCGATGCGCGACTTTCTGCTCTCGGTCGGCTACGACCGCTGGATCCTTCCCGCGCTACTCGCCATCCCGCTGCTCGGTGCGCTGCTGATCCTCGTCCTCGGCCGCTCGTCCACCGCCGCGTCCGATGTCGCGGCCAACGACGTGGAGCCGGTTGATGAGGTCTCGTCCGGCGCGGCCAACCGTCCACGCGTCCTGGCCACGCTCGTCTTCGGCCTGGAGTTCGTGCTGTCGCTCGGCCTCTGGTGGGCATTCGATCCCAAGGTCGGTGGCTGGCAGCAGCGTGTGGACGCGCACTGGATCCCGTCGTGGGGCGCACGCTTCACGATCGGACTCGATGGCATCGCCCTCATGATGGTGCTCCTCACGACCTTCATCATGTTCCTCGCGTCGCTCGGCAGCTGGACCTCGGTGCGTCACAAGGCGTCCGCGTACTACGCGCTCCTTCTGGTGCTCACGACCGGAATGTTGGGCGTCTTCCTCTCGCTCGATCTCTTCCTCTTCTACGCCTTCTGGGAGATGATGCTCGTCCCGATGTACTTCATCGTCGGGATCTGGGGTGGGCAGCGACGCATCTACGCCAGCCTCAAGTTCTTCATCTACACGATGGTCGGCTCGCTGCTGATGCTCGTCGGCATCGTGTATCTCGGCCTCGCAGCCGGAGACCCGGCCACGGGCATCCCGAACTTTTCGTACGACGCGATCATGGCGACGGTGCACGTCGCCCCACAGGCCGCGCTCTGGCTGTTCGGCGCCTTCTTCCTGGCGTTCGCGATCAAGGTGCCGATGTTCCCGTTTCACACGTGGCTGCCCGATGCCCACGTGGAAGCGCCGACCGCCGGCTCGGTCGTGCTCGCGGCGATCATGCTCAAGCTCGGCACCTTCGGCTTCCTGCGCCTGGCCGTGCCGCTCTTCCCGGGCGCCGCGATGAATCCGACGGTGCGCATGACCATCCTCGTGCTCGCGGTGGTGGGCATCGTCTACGGCGCGCTCGTCTCACTCGTGCAGCCGGACTTCAAGAAGCTGGTCGCCTACAGCTCCGTCAGCCACCTCGGTTTCGTGATGCTCGGCATCTTCGCGCTGACCGTGCAGAGCGTGCAGGGCGCGCTCATGGTGATGATCAACCACGGCCTCTCCACGGGCGCGTTGTTCTTCCTCATCGGCATGATCTACGAGCGCCGGCACACCCGCTTGATCGAGGCGTACGGCGGCATCGCCCGCGTGGTTCCGCTCTTCTCGGCGATGCTCGTCTTCGTGTCGCTCAGCTCGATCGCCGTACCCGGCACCAATGGCTTCATCGGTGAGTTCCTCGTGCTGCTCGGCTCGTTCCGCACCTTCCCGGTGCTGTCGATCATCGCAGCCTCCAGCGTCATCATCGCCGCCGCCTACATGCTGTGGGCCATCCAGCGCATCCTGTTCAATCCGCTGGACAAGAGCGAGAACGAGCACATCCCGGATCTCAACCGCCGCGAGATTCTCCTCATGGCACCGCTCCTCGCCTGCATCGTCTGGCTCGGCGTCTATCCGGCGCCTGTGCTGCGCCGCATGCAGCCCGCGGCGGAGCAGTTCGTCCACCTCGTCGAGAGCCGTGCGGCGATGACTACCGTGCAGGGAGTCCGCTGATGCAGCCGATGCACATGTACGACTTGTCCAACCCGTCGCGCCTCATGGCGGCGCTCGTGCCGGACCTGATCCTCATGGTCGGCGCGATGATCCTCCTGCTGTGGGCCGTCTGGAGGCGCGAGTCGGCCGCGCACCAGCGCAATGTCGGCGTGCTCTCCATCGGCGTCTGCGTCGCGACGCTGATCGCGGTGCTCCTCATGCTGTTCGGCCGGACCGAGGCCACCGACGGTCCGATCGCGATGGACAACTTCCGCTGGATGGTGGACATCGTCATCCTGCTCGGAACGATCGCCGCGCTCGCACTCGGCATCGACGACAATGACCGCTCGGGAACGACCACGGCGGAGACGCACGTGCTCATCCTGCTCGCGTCGAGCGGGATGATGCTTCTCGCCGCCGCGCGCGATCTCATGATCGTCTTCCTCGGCATCGAGCTGATGTCCGTCGCGTCGTACGCGCTCGCCGGCATGAATCGCCGCAGCGAGCGCTCGGCCGAGGGCGCGCTCAAGTACTTCCTGCTCGGCGCATTCTCGACTGCCTTCCTGCTCTATGGCATCGCGCTCGTCTATGGCGCGACTGGCACGCTGGGACTCCACGAGATTCGCGTCCGCGTCCTCGAGAATGGCCTCTCTCATAGCCCGATCCTCCTGATCGGCATCGCGCTGCTGCTCGTTGGCTTCGGCTTCAAGGTCTCCTCCGTCCCGTTCCACATGTGGGCGCCGGACGTCTACGACGGCTCGCCGAACCCCGTCACTGCCTACATGGCGGCCACGGTCAAGACAGCGGCGTTCGCAGCTTTCATTCGCGTGTGGCTCGAGGCATTCCCGAGCGAATCGGGAAGCTGGCACCGGGCCGTCGCCGGCCTCGCGATCGCGACGATGATCATCGGCAACGCCATCGGCTTGCAGCAGCGCAACCTCAAGCGACTGCTGGCGTATTCGTCCATCGCCCACGCCGGCTTCATCCTCGTCGCCATCGCGACTGGCACGGCGCAGGGCGCCTCGGCGATGCTGTTCTACCTGCTCGCCTACACACTCGCGACCTTCGGTGCCTTCGCCGTGATCGTCGTGATGTCGCGTGGCGACGCGCCCGTCATGACCGACGACATCGCCGGCCTCTGGAGCGTCCGGCCGTGGCTCGCGATGGCCATGACCGTGTTCATGATGGCGCTGATGGGCTTCCCCGTGTTCGGTGGCGCCGGCTTCCTCGCGAAGTGGTACATCCTCAAGGCTGCCCTTCAGGCCCAGCACCCGCAGACGGGGTTGGCCGTGGTACTCGTGCTCACCACGGTGATCTCGGCTGGCTACTACCTGTACGTGATCATGGTGATGTTCATGCGGCCGCGCGCCGTCGATGCGCCAGTCGTTCCGCGTACGCCAGGGTGGACACAGTTCGTCATGGTCGCGACCGCAGCGGCGATCCTCATCCTCGGCTTCGCGCCCGA
>JAYUTY010000331.1:0-4263 GCA_043754875.1 Gemmatimonadota bacterium | reverse complement strand
TCGTAGCCGAGCGAGCGAGCCTCGGCCCAGAGCTGGTCGACGAGCTCGGTGATCCGGCGCCGGCGCTCCGCCTCGCGCAGCCTGGGCGAGCGGCCATTCGTGACGAACCAGCCTCGGCCGGGCACGCCCTCGAGTAGTCCGTCGGCCTCGAGCTCCCGATAGGCGCGGACGACGGTGTTCGGATTGACCACGAGCTCGCTGGCGAGCTGCCGGATGGACGGGAGCTGGGCGCCGCGGGCGAGCGTGCCGGTGGCCACGGCCTGTCGCAGCTGGCGGACGAGCTGTGCGTACATCGGCTCGCCGGCATCCGGCCGCACGTGAAACATCCCGCATCCCTCCGCGTACTGTGTCATAGTAGTAATACAGTGAGCAGTGTGTCATCATAATGATACAGTGTCTCCATTGCACCGGCCATCGCGCCTGCCCACTCACCCGAGACTCCGTCATGCCACACGTGATTCGCCACCCATTCCCTCGCCGCCTCGCCACCGGGATCTTCGCCGGCGCGGGCCTCGTCCTGATCGCCGCTCTTCCCGTTGCCGCCCAACGCGGCCAGCGCGTGAGCGTCGACGCCAAGGACTCGGTCTCCTTCATCGTGCCGAGGCGGGCGCCTGGCTCGTACGACGCGTCGCTCCGCACGCGGGACGCCAAGGTCGCGCTGCTGCTGCAGGACTCCATGGTCGTCATCCAGCTCACCGACCGCGGCATGGAGAAGCTGTTCGAGGACGACACTGCGCAGCGCAGCGTCGGGGCGGGGATCCTGGCGCACATGGTGAAGGCGGGGGTCTCGGGGCTCCTCGACCACGGCATCGCGTATCGGCTCTCGGCGCTGCGGCGCGCCTATGTCGACGGCACCCGGCTCGTGCTCGAGGATCGCAACGGCGAACACGTCTTCGAGAGCACGGAATACAACGGCCACCATCCGATGGAGGAGTTCATTCCCTCGGAGGCGGAGCGATTCGCGGACAAGGTGCAGCGCGCGATCGCGGTGCATCGCGCTCGCTGAGCATCGTCGCGCCGGAGCAAGCCCAGCGATGTAGCCTGCGATGAGGATGGCGTCGTCGCTATCGCGTCCCTTCGTCGGAGCTCCATATTGAACCGGATGAAGGAGCCAGCTCTGACGCCGGCGCAACGGCGCGTCCTCACGTGGGCACTCGTCATGCTGGCGGTCGCGATCGCCGCCGCCGCCGGCATCGCGATGCTGCGCCGAGCCACGAGCAGCTTCGGATTCGGGCAGCGCGCCGAGCCGATCGTCTCGCATGCCGTCGTCGTCGAGCGGCTGCGCGCCGTCGCGAAGCTCGTCGCCACGGAGATGACGCTGCGCGACGTCGTCACGTATGAGCAGACGCGGTTCCACTCCACGAAGCGCACGCTGCTCGTCGTCACTGCGCGCGTTTCCGCGGGGATCGACCTGTCGCAGGACACGGACGTCAGCATCGACTCGACCGAGAAGCGCATCGTGGTGTCGCTGCCGCCGGCGCAGATCATGAGCGTGGACGTCCTGAACGTCACGACGTACGACGAGCAGGCCGGCCTCTGGAACCCGTTCCGTCCCGAGGATCGCGACGCCATCCAGACGCGAATCCGGGCGCAGGTCGTCACGGCCGCGCAGCAGTCGGGGATCCTGGCCCATGCGGATCAGAGCGCGGTCAAGGCGCTGACCGAGCTTCTCACGCGCGACGGCTACACGGTGGAGGTGCGGCGCCCGCCGGTACGGCAGAAGCCAGCAGGCTGAAGACGCGGCCGAAGATGCAGCCAACACGGCCGCGCCCTTCACTTCTCACACGAGACAAGACCAGATGAGCAACGTCCCGATGTTGACCGACGCCGAGCAGATGCAACTCGCCGCGTGGCGCCGCGATACGCCTGGCATCGCGCACCGCGTGCACCTCAACAACGCCGGCGCGGGGCTCATGCCGCGCTCCGTCTCGGATGCGATGCACGCACACCTCGAGCTCGAGTCGACCATCGGCGGCTATGAAGCGGCCGATGCGCGGCGCACGGAAGTCGCCGGCTGCTACGACCAGCTTGCGCAGCTCTGCGCGACGCGCCCCGACAACATCGCCGTCACGTCGAGCGCCACCGCCGCATTCGTGCAGGCGCTCAGCGCACACGACTTCCACCCGGGCGACGTGCTGATCACCAGCCGCCTGGACTACACGTCGTACCAGATCCAGTACCTGGCGCTCGCCAGGCGGCATGGCATCACGGTCGTCCACGCGCCCGATCTCGCCGAGGGCGGCGTGGACCCGCAGGGAGTTCGCGAGCTGCTGGCGCAGCATCCCTCCTGCCGGTTCGTGTCGATCACCTGGATCCCGACGCACACCGGCACGATCCAGGACGTCGCGGCCATCGGCGAGGTGTGCGAGGCGGCGGGGGTGCCGTATCACGTGGACGCCTGCCAGGCAGTCGGGCAGCTGCCGATCGATGTGTCCCAGCTCAAGTGTGACTATCTCTCCGCCACGGGGCGCAAGTTCCTCCGTGGTCCGCGCGGCACGGGGTTCCTGTACGTGTCGGACCGTGCCCTGGCCCGCGGCGATCAGCCCCTTCACATCGACATGCGCGGCGCGGAGTGGACGTCGCCCGACGGCTTCACCCCTGTCGCGACGGCGCGGCGGTTCGAGGAGTGGGAGTTCGCGTATGCCCTCGTGCTCGGCCTCGGAGAATCGGCACGCTATGCGATCAGCGCCGGAGTGGAGGAGTGCGGCCAGCGCGCGATGCTGCTCGCGGCGTCGGTGCGCGAGCGTCTGGCGGCGCTTCCGGGAGCGACGCTGCTGGACCGGGGGCGCGATCTCTCGGCCATCGTCACCGTGTCCTTCGCCGGCCATGACGGAGGCGAGATCGCACGCCTCCTCACGGAGCGCCACATCAACACCGTGTCGAGCCTGCGCTGGTTCGGACTGCTGGACTTCGGAGAGCGCGGCGTCACGACGGCGGTCAGGATCTCGCCCCACTACTACAACACCGCCGAGGAGATCGACACGCTCATCGACGCGCTCGGCGAGATCGTGACCCCCGCCTGACCGGCAACGCGCGAGAACGCGCGCTGCCGGCCGAGCAGTCACTCCGCTCCTGGAATCACGACAGGGTGGGGTGGCGCTTCACTGTCGCGTCATGAAGCTGAAACTGATGCGCCACCGAGAGGATCTTGTCGTCGTTGTAGAGGTTTCCCACGATGACACCGCAGATCGGCTGCGCATTGAGCGCTGGCTGAGCGGGTTGGGCAGGCGTCGATGATCCAGCACCAGGTGGCGTGGCTGCTCCAGCCGCACCAGCACCAGCTGTACCCGTCGCCGGTCGCGGGGCGGCCGCGCCGCCGCCGAACTGCTGCGGGACGTCGAAGTTGTACGGCACGACCGCGCATGGATGACCCGTCTGCGCGTTCGGCGCGATGTCGAAGCCTGGTGGTCCGCTCACGAAGAGGTCGAGATCCTTCATGAAGTCTGCCCACTTCGAGACCAGCACGTGGCGGCGTCGCTGCTGATTGATGTACTCGTAGCCGTGCACGAGGCGGCCGCCCACGAAGCGGGGGTTCCAGTTCGCCGGCGCCATCGCGTCAGCCGCCACGCCGGTCGCGCCATTCGCGCCGGGGAAGGTCGCGCCGCGCTGCGCCGGCGCCACGAGCGTCGTGAGGTCGAGGCCTATCTCCTTCGCCTTGCGCGTGACGTATTCGTCGAACGCCGAGGCGTATTCGGTGTTGAGCCCGCCGAGCCCGTCGGAGATCCCGGAGACCGTGGGCCGCGCGGCGATGGTGATCGGCTTCATGCCGAGGTCGCGCAGCTTGTCCGTGAGCTCCTTCGGCGCGTTCGCGTCCACGCCGATGCGCAGCGACGCGAGCTTGACGTTCGGATCGAAGTGGAAGGGCGTGGTGACGGTGGAATTGTCCTTCTCGTCGGCGCCGTGGATCACGCTGAATACCATCGCGCAGTCCTCGATGGTGCGGCAGAGCGGGCCCACGCGATCCTGCGACCACGCGAGCACCATCCCGCCGTGGCGGCTCACGCGGCCGAACGTCGGGCGGAGCGCGCTCAGGCCGCAGCGGATCGCGGGCGACACGATGGAGCCCTGCGTCTCGGTGCCGATGCCGAACGCGACGCAGCCGCCCGCCGTCGCCGACGCGGGACCCGCTGACGACCCGCTCGAGCCCTGGGTGAGGTTCCAGGGATTGTTCGTGCGCCCGCCGAACCACTGGTCGTTCTGCGCGAACAGACCGGTGGAGAGCTTGGCGATCAGTACTGCTCCCGCATTGCGCAGCCGCACGAC
>JAYUTY010000330.1:0-12227 GCA_043754875.1 Gemmatimonadota bacterium | reverse complement strand
ATCGCTGCATCTCCTGCGCCCCCGCAACCTTTTCGGCGATGTAGTAGACGTACGTGTGCATGGGGGGGGCTGAGGGTCAGGGCGTGGTTGAGACGGCGTCGATGGTGAAGACGAGCACCGCGTCGGGAGGTATCGGACCTATTCCGCTAGCCCCGTATCCGAGCGCCGGCGGGATCACCAGCTGGCGCTGGCCGCCGACCTTCATCCCCACGACTCCCTCGTCCCAGCCCCTGATGACGCGGCCCGCCCCAAGCTTGAATGCGAAAGTCTTCGGCGCCTGGGCCTGGTCGAACAAGGTGCCGTTGGCCAGGTAGCCGGAGTAGTTCACGGTCAGCGAGTCGCCCGCAACGAGCGTCTTGCCCGTGCCCACCCGGATGTCGCGGATGTAGAGCCCCGAGGCAGTCTTGGTCGAGCCGGCGAGGTTGACGCCGAGGCTGGGGGCGAAGTTGGTCGATTCGATCGGCACGGCGGTGATTGTCTCAGTGGTGCCGCAGGCGCCGAGCGCGAGCGGAAACAGGGCGGAGAGCAGCAGGCGGAAACGCATGAGTCGGATCGTCAGCGGTAGAGGATGAAGACCAGTCAGTAGACAACCTTGCCGAGCGCGGGATCGTCACCCGGCCCCGCCCTGCTCGCGATCGCGCCGCACGGGCACGCGCTTGCCCTTGATCGTCGTGGCGCGCAGCGTCTCGATGATCCCTTCCGCGATCTCGTCCGGCACCTCGACCAGGGAGAAGCGATCGGTGATCTGGATCGCCCCGATCGCCCGCGGATCGACACCAGCCTCGTTGACGATCGCGCCCACGAGATCGGCCGGCCGGATCTGCGAATTCCGCCCCGCGCCGATGTAGAGTCGCGCCACGTCCCACTCGGGCGTGATGCGTGCCGGCTTGCCGGCAGCGACGCGTGCTCCGGACTTGGCTGCTTCATGGCGGCGCGAGCCTGCCTTCGAAGTCGGCGCCCGCTCGCGATCCTTGTCGTACCGTCCGGCCGGGCGATCAGGACGCACGGTCACCGCGGGGATCTCCTCGGCGTCCGTACCGTCCTTGCTGGAATCCGCCATCTTCACCGCCGCCGCGGCGACGTCCATGATGTCGAATTCCTGCGCCAGCGAATCCACGACCACTCGGAACTGATCGAGCTCGCCGGCGAGCAGCATCTCGCGCAGGGAGGCGCGCGTCATCTCGATGCGGCGCGCTCTGAGGTCGGCGACCGTCGGTACCGCGCAGATCTCGATCTTCTGCTTGGTGAGATACTCGATGTTGCGCAGCAGGCGATGCTCACGCGGCTCGGCCAGCGTGATCGCCACCCCTTCTCGGCCGGCGCGGCCAGTGCGCCCGATGCGATGCACGTACGCTTCGGCCGAAGTGGGAACGTCATAGTTCACGACGTGCGACACGTGCTCCACATCCAGCCCGCGTGCGGCGACGTCGGTGGCGATGAGCAGCTCCGCGGTGTTGGCGCGGAACTTCTTCATCACGCGGTCGCGCTGCTCCTGACTCAGCCCGCCGTGCAGCGCTTCGGCGCGATAGCCGCGGCCGTTGAGCGTCTCGGTGAGCTCGTCCACCTCGGTGCGCGTGCGGCAGAAGACGATCGCCGACGTCGGATTCTCCACGTCGAGCACGCGGCCGAGCGTCGCACTCTTGTGCGCGCGGCCAACGATGTACGCCACCTGGCGCACGCGCGGCGCCGAACCCGAAGGAACGACCTCGCGATCGATGCGCACGCGCACCGGATCCTTGAGGTGCTTGTTCGCGATGTCGGCGATGCGCGGCGGCAGCGTCGCGCTGAACAGCGCCGTCTGGCGCTCGGCCGGCGTGGACTCGAGGATCGCCTCGAGGTCCTCGGCGAAGCCCATGTCGAGCATCTCGTCGGCCTCGTCGAGGATCACGATCTTCACGTGATCCAGACGCAGCGTCTTGCGACGGATGTGATCGAGCGCGCGGCCTGGCGTCGCGACGACGACGTCCACGCCGCGCTTGAGCGCGCGCAACTGGGTCTCCATGGGCGCGCCGCCATAGATCGGCAGCGCGATGATCCCCATCGACTTCCCGTACTTGTGGACCGCTTCCGCGACCTGCATCGCGAGCTCGCGCGTCGGCACGAGAATCAGCGCCGCGGTGCGCTCACGCGCATCGAGCGTTGGATCCAGCAGATGGATCAGCGGCAGTGCGAACGCCGCAGTCTTTCCGGTGCCCGTCGCGGCCTGTCCGAGGACGTCGCGTCCGGCCATGAGGGGTGGAATCGCCTCGCGCTGAACCGGCGTCGGCTCCTCGTATCCCAATGCAGCGAGCGCCGTCACGATCCGCTCGTCAAGTCCAAGTCCGGCAAAGCCGGTCGTATTCTCCGAGCCGTCCTGGCTCTCTCTCTTCGGTGTCATTCTATAAAGATAACACGATCACACGGGCCAAAGGCGAACGGTGTCATGGAGCGCACGCTGCATTCCCTCGGTGAGTTGCTGTCGTGGGCGCAGTAGCTTTGGAGGATGACGCGTCCGAAGTTCGATCCGCCATTCGCCACGGGCAATTCCCCAATGCAGGGGCTCGGTGTGTTCGCCACGCAGCGTATCGCCGCGGGAGTGCGCCTGATCGAGTACGCCGGCGAGCGGCTCACTCCCGAGCAAGCGGACGCGAGGTACCCCGAGGCATCGGGAGATCGTCATCACACCTTCCTCTTCGCGATCGATGATCGGGTGGTGATCGACGCCGCCGTCGGAGGGAATCAGGCGCGCTTCATCAACCACTCGTGCGATCCCAACTGCGACGCCGTGATCGAGGACGGGCGCATCTGGATCGAGACGATCCGCGACGTGGAGGCGGGCGAGGAGCTCGCGTACGACTACGCGTATGTGCTGGCGGAGCGGCACACTCCCGCGGCCAAGCGGCGCTTTCCCTGCCACTGCGGCGCGGCGCGCTGCCGGGGCACCATCCTCGCCCGGAAGCGGTGACCCGCTGCTTTCGCCGCTACTTCAGCGCGCAGAGATAGTTCAGCGCCACCGCGCCGAGCGAGCCGCCGAGCGCCGGGCCGAAGCCCGGCTGCGCATTCACCTTGCGTTCGGTCACCTTCTTCTCCGCCTTGTCGCCGTAGTACACGTTCTCCTTCGCGGCGAGCGACTTCTTCGCGCAGTCGAACGTCGCGGTCGTGTGCGAGCTCGACCATGGACCCTTTGGCGTCTGCACTGGCGTTGCAAAGACGACCCGAACCGTGGCCGCGACGAGATTGCCGGTGCGCTTGACCGTGCGCGGGTCGACCGAGACCATGTTGCCGCTGGCCGTCGGCCCGATCTCCTTCCAGCGCGATGGGCTGGACTGCGCCGGCGTCGCCGCGGCGCACAGGACCAGCAGGACGGCAGCACTCGCGGTCCGACTCGCGATCACAGATGCGTGCATGGCTCCGCTCCCCTCTAGCCTTCGTAGGTGGCGGCGAACCGACGGCCCGCCCAGATCCCGAGTCCGGTGCCCACCATGGACACCATGAAGGCCGTCATGATGCCGACGCTGCTGCCCACCCACCAGCCGGCGTAGCTCCCTGCCGTCGCGCCGATGAACGAAAACAGCTTGCTCACTTCTCGACGCGACGTGACGCGGCGAGCTCGGCCTTTTCGCGAAAGGAGAAGACGTGACCGCACGTGGTGCACGCGAAGCTGCCGGTATGAGCTCCGAGATCGTACAGCTTGGCGAGTTGAGGATGGGTGCAGGCCTTGTCGCCCCAGCTCTCCTGCAGCTCCTGCGCGCGCTTGTTCTTCATCGGCGTGTTCCAGGTGACGTGATCGGGTAACCGCATGCAACCTCGTTGGTTGAGGTGCATTACGCCAGCGTCCCTGTGCTCCTGCGCGCGCTCTGCGCAGGCAAGAGCGCGAGTGAACAGCTAGATTGAGAGGTCGATGAAAGTTCACACGCGAGGAGCCGCGATGATTCGAGGGTTCGAGTTCGAGGAAGATGGACGTACGTTCGTCTGCAAGGTCGAAGCGCGACGGGCCACGCCGGACGATGCTTGGTGGTGGTTCGACGTCTCCGGCGATCGCCAGCGGTACGCGCCCTTCCAGGCGGGTTCGGCTGATACCCAGAAAGGGGTGAAAGCGAAGGTGCTCGAGTACTACGTCAATCTGCTCGAGGCGCGCGCCCGGCCCGTCGAGCCACGCAGCCACTGGGGCCGTCGGCCCAAAGTCGCCACCACCTGATCGAACTCTTCGGCCGGCACGTCATCGCGTGCCGGTCGCGAGTGCGCTCCAGTAGCGTCCCATCTGCCCGCGCGTGGCCATCGCCGCCGGAGTGATCGACGCGGAGCGCCACCCGTCCGGTCCCATCCGCTCGAGCATCCGGCGCAGGTCGTCCACCGCCCCGTAGAGCTCCAGCACGAACGGCCCCTCGCCGTGGTACCAGGCGAGCATCCACCACAGCTCGTTGTCGATCGCGCCGCGACGAAAGCGGGTGTCGAGCTCCTCCAGCACGCGACGCGCGACGCCATCCGGTAGCGAGGCGATCCCGCTGATCGCCGGCAGCGCCATCGCCGAGCGCCAGACGAGGAAGAGGGCCCGCTTGAGCGCCTCCAGCGATGACTCCTGATCGCTCATCAGCTCGATGTAGGCGTGCACGATGGCCGGATACTCCGCATACATCCCCGACCGCTCGATCTGCTGGTCGCGTTCCTCGAGCGTGCCGCGCGCGCCGGCGATGCTCGCGAGCACTGCCTCCTCCCACCCTGCCAACGACGACAAGCTCAGCACGCCCACCTCTCTCCGGTTCGCACTCCGGCGCCCTGCCGTGCGCCCTTCCAACATCACCAGCCTCGCTGCCAGGGTCAACGTGCGTCGCTTCAGTCCGGATTGCGCGCATCCGACACTCCGAAGCATGGACATTCTCCTCGCCCGGCAACCCATCTTCGACAGCGCCGATCGGATCGCCGCTTACGAGCTGTTCTTCCGCGCCAGTGCACGCAGCAGCAGCCCGCAGACGCCACCCGCGCCGGAGCGAATCCTCGCTGACGCCGTGCTCGGATTCGGACTCGACCGGATCGCCGAGCACGAGCGCGTCTTCCTCAGCGTCACTCCCGAGTTGCTGATCGCGGAAACCGTGCGCGTCCTGCCGCCTACACGCGTCGTCCTCCAGCTCGATGCGGCGTCGGCGCCCACGCCCGAGCTCATCGATGCGGCTTCCCGCCTCAGGTGGGACGGCTACTCGATCGCACTCACGAACGTGCGCGGTCCGGTGACCGAGTCGCTCGCCCGCATCGCCGAGATCGCCAAGGTGGACGTGCGCGCCATGCCCGATGCGGCGCTGTCCGGTCTCGCTGCGCAGATGCGTGAAATGCACGTGCGGCTGCTTGCTGAAAACGTGGAACATCGGGCGGCGCAGCAGCAGTGCATCGAGCTCGGCTTTCAGCTTTTCCAGGGCGTCCGCTTCAGTCGGCCGCAGACGCTGGTGCGCCGGGACATGCCGGTGGCGCACGTGCACACGTATCGGCTGCTCAAGATGCTGCGCACACCGTCATCCCAGGACGCGGAGATCGAGGATCTTCTCAAGCGCGACGTCACACTCACGTACAAGCTGCTCAGGATCGTGAACTCCGCGGCGATCGGCGGGCGCGAGATCTGGAGCATCGGCCACGCCATCCGGCTGCTGGGACGCGAAGCGCTCGCGCGGTGGGTCACCCTCCTGCTGCTGAGCGACATCGGCGACAGCGGGCTCACGGGCGAGCTCACGCACATGGCCATGACACGGGCGCGCCACTGCGAGCTGCTCGCTCGGGACGTGGGCGTCCCGCGCGCCAACCAGTCGCTCTTCCTCGTCGGTCTCCTGTCGCTGCTCGACCAGCTGCTCCAGATGCCGATGGAGGATCTCACGCGCGAGATGGAGCTCGCGCCAGACGTGCGTGACGCGCTGCTCTACCGGACTGACTTCTTCGGCGAGGTGCTGTCGCTGGTGGAGTCCTACGCCGAGGGTGCGTGGGACGCAGCGGCGGCACTCGGCGCGTCCCTCGGCGTGAGCGACGACGTCGTGGCGGCGCGATACGTGGAGGCGGTGTCGTGGGCGGGCGAGCAGGATCCCCGCCGCACGACAGTCGCCGCCTGACGGCTTCGACGGCTCACGCGGCCACGAGCCGGATGCTGGTGCCCCACGGGTCGGTGAGCAGCGGTGCCTCCGCGCTCACATCGGCGTTCGCGTCGTTCGCGTTCGCGTCGTTCGCATTCGCGGCGTAGCCACTCGACGCGACGCTGGCGACGGTCGATGCGACATCGTGCGCCGTCGGCAGCACGATGCGCCATTCGACGAGGCGCGCGTCTTCCTCACGTGGTGGCAACGCATCGGCGCCGGCCCATGTGTTGATCCCGAGATGATGGTGATATCCGCCCGCCGCGAGAAAGAGCGCGCCCGGGTAGCTCCACACCATCTTGTCGAGGCCGAGCGCGCGGTGAAAGAACCGCTCCCCCTCGGCGAGGTCGCCGACGTGCAGGTGCACGTGGCCAATGCACGTGCCGTCTGGCATACCCGTGAATGGTGCACCACCAGCAGCTCGCACCACCGCGGCAAGATCGAGCGGTGTCGTATCCATCCGGAGCTCGTGCCCGCTCACTGCCCAGGTCGCGCGCGGCCGGTCGGCGTACACCTCGATGCCGAGCCCGTCGGGATCACGCAGGTAGAGAGCCTCGCTCACGAGATGATCGGATGCGCCCGCGCGCGCGCCGATGCGACCGAGATGCTCGATGAAGCTGCCAAGCGAAGCACGGTCTGGGAGGAGGATCGCGAAGTGGTAGAGCCCGAGTCGCTTGTGCTGTGGGCTGGATGCGGCCTCCGCACCAGCGCGCAGCTCGACCAGCGGGTCGCTCGATCCGTGAGCGCCCAGCGTGGCGCGGTCGCTCGTCTGCTCGAGCACACGCAGCCCGAGCACCGTCGTGTAGTACTCGAGCGAGCGCGCAAGATCAGCGATCTGGAGGACCACGCCACCCAGGCGCACCTGGGCTGGGAGTCGCCACGCAGGCGGCGCGATCCCGGCGATGCTGGTCGGAGCGGAGACGTCGGCGGCGACGCGCATGGTCAGCGAAGCCCCGCCGAGGCGTTGCTGGAACGGCGACGCGCCAACGTGTCGTCGACGGAGACGGCACCAGGGCCGGCAAGCACCAGCGTAAGCGACATGGCCGCGAGCGTCAGCGCGAACTCATAGCCGGTCGGCATGAAGAAGCCGCCAGCGAGGTGCACGAGCAGGATCGCGCCGATCATGTCGAGCGCGAGCCCGAGCGCGGCGAGTCGCGTGAGCAGGCCGATGATGAGTGCCAGGCCCCCCAGGAACTCGAGAAGCGCGATGAAGGGGCCCATGAGGCCCGGCATCGGAACACCCATCCTGGCGAACGATCCCGTCACGCCAGCGAATCCGTACACGAAGACCTTCTGCCCGCCGTGCATGGCGAAGACGATGCCGGTGACGATGCGCAGGAACGCGATGCCGATGCGCTGGCTGGCAGGTGACGCGACGAGGAGCGAGGAATTGGCCATGCAACGATCTCCAGGAAGGAAGATGATTTATGTGTGATAACACGCATACGGCATCAAGCCGGCATCGGCCGGATTGGTTCGGACGGGATCAGGCGCCCTCGCGCACCACGCCGAGGAGGTGGATCAGCGAGCGGAGCTGCGCCTTGGAGAGATGGCCGAGCTGGCGCTCGTGCGCTTCGGCGACGACGGGATCGAGACGCTTGAGGAGGCTGAGCCCCTCCCGCGTGATGCGCGTCAGGACGAGGCGACGGTCCTCCGTATCCCGGATACGAGTGATGAGCCCTTCCTTCTCCAGACGGTCCAGCAGCCGGGTGACGTCCGGGACCTGCGCGACGAGTCGATCACGGATCTCGGTGCGGCAGAGCCCGGCATCCCCTGCACCGCGCAGGATGCGCAGCACGTTGTACTGCGTGCCGGTGATCCCGAACTCCCGCACCGTCTCGCTGAAGGCATGCATGAGGACAGCCGCGGTTCGCTCGATGCTGAGCGTCGCTTCCTGCTCTGCGGACGCGAAGGGCCGGGACTGCTTGATCTCGTGCTGGAGCGCCAGTGACATCCCTCAATTTATGTGTTGTAACACATAAAGTCAACGTGACCCCGGTGAATCGCGGCACGGTGGTTGCCAGCTCTGCCGTACCAACACTCACTCAGGATAGAACCATGGATCTTCTCACCTGGATCATCGTCGGCCTCGTGGCCGGCGTGCTCGCGTCGCTCGTCATGGGCGGCACTGGCTACGGCCTCATCGGCGACATCATCATCGGCATCGTGGGCGCGTTTGTCGGCGGATGGCTGTTCAGCCGTCTGGGCGTCTCCTCTCCGCTGTCCGGACTGCCGGGCACTATCTTCGTCGCGTTCGTCGGCGCCGTGGTGCTGCTGTTCGTTCTCAGGCTGATTCGCGGCGGAACGCGACGAGTCTAGGCGAGTCCAGCGTCACCAATGCAACAGACAGCCCGGCGAACCGAGAGGTTCGCCGGGCTGTTTCGCGCTCGCGCATATCTCGCGCGTCTCCGGCGTCAATCCTGGCGGACGCCCGCGTAGCAGGCAAGACAGGTCGCAGCCACGGCAATGCCGGCCAGATAGCCGCCCAGCACGTCGGTCGCCCAGTGCTTCTCCTCGAGGATCTTTCCGCCCGCCGTCACCAGCGGGACGATCGTCGCGGCCGAGATGGTGACGCCCATCGGTGTGTGCCGCTCGCGCATGCCCACGTAGGCCATCGCGAGCATCACTGCGCCCGGCCCGAATGCATGGCCGCTCGGGACGACCGGGTGATGCGGGTCGCGGTGTCCCGGTGGCGATGGTGGCTGCGGCAGGAGCTTGTCGAAGAGCGGAGCGAGGCCGCTGGCGAGCAGCCCGGTTCCGAGGACGGCGGCGGCACCAGCGTATCCCGCGCGACGCGAGTCGTCGTCGCCCGAGTGGGCTCGCGCGGCGACGTACGCGGCGGCGACAGCCGCGCCGGGCAGATAGAAGTACCACTTCCCGAGCGGCGCGATCGCCTTCGCCACGTGGCGCACCGGGCTTCCTTTCGGTGCCCGGGTCTTGGTTCGAAACTTCTCGTCGGCGGCGGCAGACTTCCGCGTGGACGAGGCGTAGGCCAACAGTCCCGTGCCGGCCGCTGCGCCAGCCGCGACGGCGACGAGTGCGGCAGCGCGGTGCTCGGTCGTCACGACGCGTACCTGAGTGCGCGAAGTCGATCGGGTGGAGTCATGCGGCCGGCATGCGCGAAAGCCGTACCGGGTCATGCGCCTACCGAGTCGCGCTGCGCCGTCGCGCCGTGATCAGCACGCCGATCTCGTCCGGCCGCGGGTTGACGAAGTCCAACCGGACACGCCCGTCCGGGGTCGTGCTGACCGTGGCGGGGATGGCGCTGTTGGTCAGCATCCATCCGGCGGGAAGGATGACGGCGTTGGCTGGCCGGCCAAAGCTGCGATCCCACACGAGCTCGTCGCCAACGAGGCGATATCGCGCAGTGTCCGTGTACGTCTCGTACATGCGCAGCCGGATCGAGGTGCCCGCCGCGACGGGCAAAAAGCGGAACACCACGACTTCCGTGGACGCCGTGACGCCGGGGACGTCGAGTCCCGCACGCCGGATCGCCTCCCCCTTCAGCGTCTCGTGCACGAGCTCCTCTCCGGTGTCGAGATTTCGCGCGCGAGGGTTGGCCACCGTGCTTCCCGTACGCACCACGTTCAGGTAGCTGCTCGTGTTGGGTCGCGACTCCGTGTAGTCGTGGTAGAGATCGAACGCGCCCGTCTCCGGCGATCGGAGCGAGTACACGATCTCGCGGTCCTGATGCGCGCGCGCCGTGAGCCTGCTCGCCACGCTGGACGCGGCGTGTGCGGTGCTGCGCGCCGGAAGCGCCCGCAGCGTAACGGCTGCCTCGGACGGGGTGTCGTTCCAGAAGCTGATGCCGATCCGCCCATCGGGCTCCTCGAGGACCTGCGACGGGAACGAGGATGAGACGAGCTCGTAGCCCGCCGGCAGCACGACCGCGTTCCGCTTGATGCCGAGCGGGCGTGTGAAGACGAGCGTGTCACCGCGCATGAAGTAGCTGGCGCTGTCAGCATACGTCTTGAGAATCAGCACGCGCCCCTCACCCCCGTCGGCGGGCACCGGCCTCGCGAGTGCGACGCGGATGTACGTCCCCGTGCTGTCCGTGCTGCGCACGCCACCAGCGCGCGCAACATCGCCTCCGACGATGTCGAAGACGAGCGGCCGACCCGTGGCGCGGTCCATCACGCTCTCATCGGTCGCGACGCTTCCCCTGCGGATCGGGTTGAAGTAGTAGCGCGCACCGGGGGTCGTCGCGGTGACCTCGTAGATGATGCGGAACTTGCCCGTGCCGGGCGCGAGGAGCTCGTAGCGCGTGTACGCATCCGCTTCGGTCTGGCGCGCCACAGCCTGGGCGGCGAGAGGTGCGGACGTGGCGACGAGTGATGCCAGGAGAGGAGCAACGAGCCGAGCGGCGTGCGAGAGTGAGGGCATGCGGACGAAGATGGTCTCACCCGCCGCGTTGCGCCATGTCGCTCTTCTTCCGGGCGGCGCGCGGGGCGCTGCTAGTCCGGTTCGGCGCGGTGCGGTGCGAGATCCCTGACCTCGATGGGCACGAGCGCATTCAATGCCTTGGCGACGAGACGGCGATGGCAGTGCGCGGGATCGGCCTCGTAGCACAGCAGACAGAGCGGACGGCCCGTGCGCACGAGCTCCGCGAGCGACTCCAGCTCGAACTGCGCCTCCGGGCGCGCGAGGTGAGCGAGAAAGATCTCGCGCATCTCCGCGTGGTGCCCGGAGCGTGCCGCAGCGCGGCCATCCGCTGGCGTCCCCAGCCCGCGCATGTGCAGGTAGTCGATGTCCGCCGACGCGAGGTTGGCCGTGAGCCGAGTCTTGGCGAATCCGGGGCGGCGCGAGCTCGCGACGGCGCGTACGTCGACGACGAGACGTACCCCCGCGTCGCGCAGCGCCGTGAGGAATCCCTCGACCGTCGCTCCCTCGTAGCCGATCGTGGCAAGCGGGATCGCTGGTGTCGGGCCCGTCATGGGCTGCTCCCATGCATGCGTCGTACCCGCCTGCCTGACGAGTGCACGCCGGGAGCGTCAGAGTGCATGCCAATCTCCGGGATACCTGCGCGCCGCGTCGGCCTTGGCGATGGTGGCGAGGCGCCGAGCGCCGCTTCCGTGCAGCGAACCGTGCGGAAAGGTGAGCTCCCAGAGCCGATCGTCGCCCGGATCGCGGAAGAGCCAGTCCCACCCGTCGGCGGAGCGCGCGACGGCCTGCAAGCGATGCGCGACGAGCCAGCGGATGCGCAGCTCTACGCTGTCGCCAGTCATGGCGCTTCCCTCACCGACCATGGTGCCGCTGAGCACGTGCTCTTCCGGCGCGAGGTCGCGATGCATCAGCGTTGCCCCTTCGCTCGAGGCTCCCCCGAAGGAACATCCCCCGAGTCATCCGGCAGCTCGAACCGCGCCTCGCCGCTCGTCGCGTTCGCCAGCGCCTCGCGCAGCTCGACGATTCGCGGGCGTGGGACGCGCAGCAGGTAGCGCACGTCCACACCGTACTGCTGCTCCAGCGTCTCGGCCTCACAGCGCACGAACTGCTGCTGCGCGACGGTGACGCTCGCGTATCCGATGGTAACGGTGACCGTCACCCAATCGATTCGCTCGGCGAGGGGCAGCGTCTCGAGCGCGAGCTGCACCGCCCCGCCGTACGCCTTCACCAGCCCGCCCGTGCCGAGCTTCGTTCCGCCGTAGTAACGCGTCACGACGGCGGCGACCTCGCCAATGCCGCTGTGCAGAAGGACCGTGAGCATCGGGCGGCCGGCCGTGCCGTGCGGCTCACCGTCGTCGCTCATCCCGACGCGATTGGTGGAGCCCGGCGCATCGGCCACATACGCCCAGCAGTTGTGCGTCGCGTCGCCGAACTCGTGGCCGATCTCGCGGATGAAGCGCTGCGCATCCTCGGGTGCGGCGACTCGATCGATGGTGCAGACGAAGCGGCTGCGCTCGATCGTCTGCTCGACACGATGACGTGCGGCGGGTACGGGATACCGGGTCACGCCGGGCGGAATGCGCACCGGTTGCGCGTCGCCCAGTTGGCGAGCGCCTGCAGTTCGTCGGCGTTGCCCACGGCGTAGCTCCGCGGCTCGCCGCCATTGGAGTCCGGCCCGCCGTGGTCAGACGGGCGCGCGGCGCGGCGCAGGGCGTCGAGCGGAATGCGCCAATGCTGCCAGCGGGAATAGAACAC
>JAYUTY010000329.1:0-4269 GCA_043754875.1 Gemmatimonadota bacterium | reverse complement strand
TG
Source organism: Gemmatimonadota bacterium (assembly GCA_043754875.1). GTDB lineage: Bacteria > Gemmatimonadota > Gemmatimonadetes > Gemmatimonadales > Gemmatimonadaceae > AG11. Next base: position 4,267 of record JAYUTY010000329.1, on the reverse strand, counting down.
GTCATCTTCGTCGTCCTCCGTTGTGTCTGACGACCCCGGATCCCGCGAAGTCGTCATCGTGCGGCGACGCACCTTCCCACAGACCGCGTACTCGTTACCGCACCCTCAGCTGGCCCGCCGGATCGCGTCGTCGCGTATCCCCGCGGCCACTCGCGCCGTCATCGGAAGAAGTAGAGGAGCACGCCGAGCTCCAGTGCGGCCGCCACCGCACCGAAAATAAAGACGTTGCGCAGGTCACGGCGGGTGCGCCGCTCGTCATCGCTCATGTCAGGCCGTCCACCGCTCGAGAAGTATCCAACGCTATCTGCCCGCACCCTCCGCGTCGAGTCGACGCGGAGTGCGGTCCGCTTCGCTCACCGCTCACAGACTCCATGCCACTCCGCGTCTCGCGCATCGTCGCGCTCGGCTTCGCGCTCGCCGCCGCCGTCGTTCTCGGCACCGACCTCGCGCTCGTTCGGGCGCTGCACGGCACGGCCGACGGCGCCGCGGCGCTGCCAGCCATTCTTGCCGGCGGCCTCGCGGCGATCGCGGCGATCGCGGCGATCGCGGCGATCGTCGCCGGGACGGTGCGGCGCCTCGAGCGCCGGTACGCGCGGGAGCGCGCGGCGCTGGAGCGGGCGCGGGACGAGGCGCGAGAGTCCAGCCGCGGCAAGAGCGAGTTCCTGGCGCGCATGAGTCACGAGCTTCGCACCCCGCTCAACGCGGTGATCGGCTTCTCCAACGTGCTGCTGCGCAACAAGCGGGGCGTGCTGGACGATCGCGACCTCTCGTATCTCGACCGGATCCAGACTGGCGGCACCCGGCTGCTCACGATCATCAACGACATCCTCGACCTGTCCAAGGTGGAATCGGGGCGCATGGATCTGATCGTCGCTCCCGTGGACGTCATGCGGCTCGTGCGCGACACGATCGAGCAGTTCACCGAGCAGCTCGCCGGTCGCGACGTCACGCTCGCCGCCGAGCTTCCGCTGGCACTCGAGCCGCTCCGCACGGACGCCGTGAAGCTTCAGCTGGTGCTCCGCAATCTGGTCGCGAACGCACTCCGCTTCACGGAGCACGGTCGCGTCCTCGTGCGCCTCGTCCCCGATCCGCTCGGCGTGCTGCCGTGCCGGATCGACGTGATCGACTCCGGAGTCGGGGTGGCGCCTGAGCGCCTCGGCGGCATCTTCGGCGCGTTCGAGCAGGGAGAGGCCACTGCGCGCCTCCTTGGCGGCACCGGGCTCGGGCTCGCGATCTCGCGTGCGGTCTGCGACCGACTGGGCTTTCGCCTCGCGCTCGTGAGCGAGGATGGTGTGGGATCGACGTTCAGCGTCCTCCTCGATCCCACGGTGAGCGCGCCAGAGCATCACCTGCCGCCACTCGGTGGCTCCGCGTTTCTCGCGCCGGCGTCAGTCGTCGCGGCAGCGCCCGTGCGCTGCGCCGCGAACCCGGTCCCCGACGCCGGCACGCCGCTCGTGCTCGTGATCGACGACAATGCCGACTCGCGTCTCCTTCTCTCGCAGTACATCGACGACTGCGGCTTCATCGGGATCGCGGCGGTCGGCGGTGAGCAGGGGCTCCAGATGGCGCTCGAGTTCCGCCCCGACGTGATCCTGCTCGATCTTCAGATGCCGACGATGGACGGGTGGGAGGTGCTGCAGCGGCTGCAGACGCACCGGGCGACGGCAGAGATCCCGGTCATCGTCGTCAGTGTGGACGGGGCCGAGGTGGATCGTTCGCGGCTCGACGGTGCCGAAGTCGTCGTCAAGCCGGTGTCCCGCGGCGGGCTCCGGAGCGCGATCCGGCGGAATCTCCACGGACTCAGCGGGCGGGTGGTCGTGGTCGGCCGAGCGACGGAAGTGGCGACAGCCGTGTCGGCGCACCTCGCCGAGTTTCCGGGTATCATGGTGGAGTCATGCACCGCAGCGGACGACGCGTTCGCACGGCTGACCGTGAAGCTTCCCGACCTGCTCATCATCCACCACGCGATGCTCGAGACCGATGCGCCCGATTTCCTGGACGAGCTGCGAGCCGACGCCACCCGAGCGCACATGCCCGTGCTGATCGTCGTCGAGCGCGAGCTGACGCCGAACGAGCACGAGGCCTTCGCGCAGCACGCCACAGGCGTCCTGGAGACAGGCGCCAGGATGGGCGAGGAGCTGCGCCGCGTGGCGCGCCGGAGCGTGCAGCGGAGCAGGAGCGGTCGCGCGCAGCAGCACGCCGGCAGCTAGCCTGGTGGGCGCGCGATCGGCGTCGAGCGCCGAGACGCTCGCGCGGCGTGTCGCCCACTGCATCGCGGCCATCACCCACGACGTCGTGCTCCCGATGCTGATCGCGCTCGTCGCTCTGGCTGTCCTGGTGGCCTGCGAGCGTCCGACCGCGCCCGCGGTGCTCGTCTACGCCGACCGTCCGGTCACACTTCCCGCTGGCGCTCTCGGCTGGCGGAGCGTGAGCGTGGGCAGTGGGCACAGCTGCGGCATTCGCACCGACGGGCAGCTCGCCTGCTGGGGGGACGGCCGGAGCGGTCAACTCGGCGTCGGCATGCCGAGAGGGCAGTGCGGACGTCGGCTCACGGCGTGCGAGGGTGGGCCTCGCTTCGTCAGCGCCGCGGCGCGCTTCGCGGTGGTGAGCGCGGGAGAGCGACATAGCTGTGCGCTCACCATCGATGGATCGCTGTATTGCTGGGGCGAGAGCTCGCGGTACCAGACGGGCGTCGAGGGGGCGGACCTCGTGCCGATACCGACGCCGGTGCTGCCAGCGCTGCGATTCGTGGACGTCGCAGCCGGCTCGACGCACAGCTGCGCGGTGCGCACCAACGGCGAGGTCTACTGCTGGGGCGAGGGGCGGCTCGGCGCGCTCGGCAGGGGGGACACGGTGACCAGCGTCATCCCCAGGCCGATCGTCTCACCCGAGCGCTTCGTCAGAATCGGCAGCGGCCGGTGGAGGAGCTGCGCCGTCACGCTCGCCGGTGCGCTCTGGTGCTGGGGAGCCGAGTGGGAGCGCTCGGAGTCGGGGCTCGACTACTTCCATGAGCGGCTGCTGCCAGCGCGTGTTCGGAACGCGCCGCCGAGCAAGCAGGTCAGCGTGAGCGGCTCGTCCGTCTGCGGAGTGGCGGCGTATGCCGGCGCCTACTGCTTCGAAGCGAACAGCTTTGCCCAGCTCGGCATCGGCACGACCGATGGTACGCTCACTCCGACGACAGTCACATCGTCGGAGGCGCTCGTGCAGGTCAGCGCGGGAATCGTGCAGGGGTGCGGCGTCACGGCGCGCGGGATCGCGCTCTGCTGGGGCAACGACACCTTCGGGCAGCTCGGGATCCCGCGAACGGGTGAGTTCTGCGGCATCGGAAGGCTCGAGTGCCGCCGGTCACCAGCGCCGGTGTTCGGCGAGCTGCGCTTCGCGGAGGTGCAGACCGGGCTCGGCAGTCACAGCTGCGGTGTCACGGTGCAGGGGGCACTCGCCTGTTGGGGGTTGGGTGGGGATGGTCAGTTGGGAGATGGTTGGACACGCGAACGGCAGAGCCTCCCGGTGGGTGTTCTCGCGCCGGTTCGGTGACGCGCGTCGCTGAAGCGCCTGGCGAGCGCTGAATACTGTGCATTCGCTGAAGTGCACCGCAGATCGCGCCGACACTCTGGACGAGCTGCGTGCAAACAGCACCGAATCGACCACCAACCGCGCGTCACAGCGCTGGAGCACTTGATGGAGCAACTCGCCTCTGCCGACGGCGTCTTCCGGAAGGATCTTCCGTCTCACGATCCGGCAGCGCTGGACCGGCTGAGGCGCTTCGGGGGGAGCCATCTGCTGAACACGATGATCTCCCTCTTCCTCTCCAGCACCCCTGAGCGCATCGATGCGACACGGTCGGCGATCGCCGCGGGCGACGCGGCGGCAGCCGAGCTGGCGCTCCACTCGCTCAAGTCGAGCGCGGCGCAGCTCGGCGCGCTCCGGATGCAGCGACTCAGCCAGTTCGGCGAGCTGCGGGCACAGGCAGGGGAGGTCGCCGAGCTCGACGAACTCGTGATCGAGCTGCAGCAGGAGCTCGACGGCGTTCAGGAATGGCTCGGGAGCGTTCGTGACTCGGCAGGTTCGACATGAGCACGATCGCCGTGGTCGAGGACAACGCTGACAATCGGCTCCTGCTCGAGGCAATCCTCGACGGTCAGTACGACGTGGTGCAGTACGAGAACGGTGTGGACGCGCTCGCTGGGCTCGAGGCGTCGCTGCCCGATCTCGTGCTGCTGGACATCTCGCTGCCCGGAATGGATGGCAACGAGATCCTGGCGAGAAT
>JAYUTY010000328.1:0-4277 GCA_043754875.1 Gemmatimonadota bacterium | reverse complement strand
CAAGTCGCGGGGCCGATGGTCGTCCGGACGGAGGGCGCGATGCCGACTGCCTGGGTGTACATCGACGTGACCGGTCGTGACATCGGCGGCTACGTGCGCGAGGCGCAGAAGATGGTGAATGACATGATCAAGCTGCCGCCGGGCTACTCCATCGTATGGAGCGGGCAATACGAGTACATGCAGCGCGCGGCCGAGCGGATGCGTCTCGTCATCCCCGCAACACTCGCGATCATCTTTCTGCTGCTCTACTTCAACTTCCGGAGCGTGGGCGAGACCTTCATCGTGATGCTCTCGCTGCCCTTCGCGCTGGTGGGCGGGATCTGGTTCGTCTGGGCGCTCGGATACAACTGGTCGGTCGCGGTTGCAATCGGCTTTATCGCGCTGTCGGGCGTGGCTGCTGAAACGGGTGTGGTGATGCTCATCTACCTGGACAATGCCTGGAAGGCGCGCCAGTCGGCCGGCGGCCAGCCCGGCGCACGTGATCTGTATGACGCGATCGTCGAGGGCGCCGTGGAGCGGGTTCGTCCCAAGATGATGACGGTGACGGCGATCATGGCCGGTCTGCTGCCAATCCTCTGGGGCAACGGAACTGGCGCCAGCGTGATGAAGCGGATCGCGGCGCCGATGGTCGGCGGGATGATCTCGAGCACGATCCTGACGCTGGTCGTGATTCCGGCGGTCTACTCACTGTGGAAGGGACACTCGCTGCACCTGGCCGGCGCCCTCGACGTGCCATTCCCGATGCCAAACATTCCTCCCGTTCTGGTTGTTGTCCCGCCCGCAGTCGCTGCCGGCCGGACTGTTATCGCACCGAGTGGTGACACCCTCCGAGCGAGCTGACCATGACTCTCTCGTCCCCGAACACGTGCGTTGACGGAGTGGGGCGCAGGGTGCGCCTCTCCCCAGCACAGTGGATCTTCGTCGCGAGCGGCGGTTGGCTGATCATGCTCGGACTCTACTTTGCCTTCCTGCGCCCAGCGCTGCTTCCAGAGGACGTCCGCTTCATGGGGACGAGCGTGGCCCAGGTCGAAGCGCTGCTGCCGGCCCTCGCCGGGTGGCTGCGCCATGTTTTCGTCGTGATGGGCGGGTTCATGATCGCCTCCGGGCTACTGACGACATGGCTGGCCATCACGGTGATCGGCGAACGACGGAAAGGAACGACCATCGTCCCGTTCATCGCCGGGCTTGCTAGCGTCATCACGATGAGCCTGACGAACGTCGCCCTGGATTCGGCCTTCAGGTGGGTCCTGGTGGTCCCGGCCGTCGTGTGGTCAGCCGGTATCGTCGCCTACCTGCGCGAGGACACTCGCAGGCCGTAGCGCGATGTGAGCAGTCACGCATCGACTCCGGGTCGCGTTCGCTCCACACGCGTTCCGGCTGCCGTCACCGGCCGAGCGGAGTGACCCTCGGGTTGCGCCGCAAGATCGCTCCGCTCCCATACGGGGAAGTGCGCTGCGGGCTGCCGACGAGCCGACGTCGCCCAGCGACGAAAGGCGCAATCCGACCTTCTCTCCCGGCGGGATGTGCTCGACGCCGCGAGCGACATATCGCTCGCGATGCACACGCCTCACTCAAGGCGTGAGTGCCGGAGCAGGCCATGCCGGCGAACGGGTCACCCGACCGCCGCGGCGTGCCTCTCCCCGGTAGTCGCCGGAAAGCCGCCGAGGTTTCTGAATCGCAGATGTACGTAGAGCAGCATGCTCAGAATCGCCGCGAAGAAACACCAGACGGACACCAGCGCCTGCGCGTAGAAGATGTATGTCGCGATGAACGACAGGAGCGCCAGTCCGCCGAACAGCCTGACGAACGGGTGGCTGGAGACGAAGCCGCTGAGACACGTGGCCGCGACGTACAACACGATGATCGGCGCGATGTAGAAGTGGGGCGACAGGTACTCGACGTGACTGCTCACGACCTGGGCCACGACGGGGCGTGTGACGAGAAAATAGAGCAGGTAGACGCCGGCGAAGAGGCCGGCCGCTTCAAGGCCCGCGAGCGCGCGCCTCCGCCACCGGACAGTCTCGAGGATCCCTGTGGCGAGGGGCACGTAGATCGGCCAGAGCACGTGCGAGAAGAACGAGTAGATGTACGTCATCGTCTGCTTGAGGACCGGCGCGTCATGCGCGAAGGTCACCCAGATCACGCCCTCGACCAGTTGCTGCACGCCGAACAGCAAGGGGATCATCGCGAAGGGGATCTCGCCCTTTCGGGAGGCGTTGCGCAGCGCAGCGATGCCGAGCACCGAGAGTGCGGTGCCGGCGACGAAGCTTGCGGTGGCGGAGAAACACATTGTTGTCGGGCTCGAGGATGGGCGATCCTGTCCGTACCAAACGTGAGTGCTCTGCGGAGGCGGCAGACCGTGCTGTCGGGCTGCGCCACGGTCCCCTGATCAGCGACGTGACAAGACGTCCGTGGGGCATCGCCATGTGCTGGCTCGGACTGCGACGCGTGGGAGCAAAGCCCGCCATCATGACAAGGTCGGGCATCTACCATGCGCAACGGTAAAACGCCGCGTGCGTGTCCTATAGCCGAGCGCGCCGCAGGAGCTGCGCATTGATGGCGACGATGATCGTGCTGAAGGACATCAGCACCGCCCCGATCGCCGGACTCAACACCACTCCCCACCGCTGAAGCACACCAGCCGCGAGTGGGATCGCGACGACGTTGTAGCCAGCCGCCCACCAGAGATTCTGCACCATTTTCCGGTAGGTGGCGGCACTCAACGCGATAATGCGAGGTACGTCGCGCGGATCGCTGCGCACGAGCACGACGTCGCCCGCCTCGACGGCGACGTCTGTCCCCGCGCCGATGGCGACGCCCACGTTGGCCGTGAGAAGGGCGGGGGCGTCGTTTACCCCGTCGCCCACCATCAAAACGATTTTGCCCTGAGACTGAAGCGACTTGATCTTCGCCGCCTTCTCGTCGGGCAGCACCTGAGCGAACACCGTGTCAATGCCGAGCTGACGCGCCACGGCCTTCGCGACCGGCTCGGCATCCCCGGTCAGCATCACCACCTCGATCCCGTCCGCGCGGAGGCGCGTTACTGCCTCGATTGCCTCCGGGCGAATGGCGTCGGCCACCGCGAAGGCTGCGAGTACCGAGCTCCCTTCGACCAAGTACACGATGCCGTCACCGCGTTCGCCCGCCTCCTTCACGAAGGCGCGAATGTCAAGCGAGGGTTCGACCCCGAGCTTCTTCAGCAGGTTCGGTCCCCCCGCGGCGAGTCGCCGACCTTCGACCGTGGCGTTGACACCGTATCCCGGGACCGCCTGGAAATCCGCCGCCTTCGGGATCGACAGCTTCCGCTCGGTGGCGCTGGCGACGATAGCCCGCGCGACCGAATGCTCGGCGTCCTGGTCGACCGCCGCGGAGAGGCGCAGGGCATCGTCATCTTGCATGCCCTCCGTCTTCATCGACACGACGCGGTGCTGACCGAGCGTGAGCGTACCGGTCTTGTCGAAGACGACCGTCTGCACATTTCGCGCTTCCTCGAGGCCGCGACGGTCGCGTACCAGCAGGCCGTTCCGCGCGCCGACGGTCGTCGAGATGGCCACGACCAGCGGCACGGCCAGACCAAGGGCGTGTGGGCACGCGATCACGAGCACGGTCACGACGCGCTCCACCGTGAACGACGCGCCAGCCCCGACGAGCGTCCAGACGATGGCGGTGAGGATAGCAGACGACACGGCGACGAGAGTGAGGTAGAACGCGGCACGGTCTGCCAGGACCTGCGCGCGTGAGCGGGACTGCTGCGCCTGATCGACCAGCCGCATGATGCCGGCAAGCGCGGTGTGCTCGCCCGTCTTGGTCACCTCGATACGGAGGGAGCCCTCGCCGTTCACGGTGCCGCCGATGACGGTGTCGGACTTCTGCTTCTCCACCAGGCGGGACTCGCCGGTGATCATCGACTCGTTAACCGCGCTCGTTCCCTCGCGCACGACTCCGTCCGATGGAACGCTTGCTCCGGGACGAACCAGGAGGAGATCTCCGGGCTTCAGGCTCGCCAGCGGGACGTTCACCGGGGTCCCGTTCTCGAGGCGCGTCGCCGTATCCGGAAGTAGTTTGGCCAGCTCCATGAGGGCGCCCTGGGCCTGGGAGACGGAACGCATCTCCATCCAGTGGCCGAACAGCATGATCGTCACGAGCGACGACAGCTCCCACCAGAGGGGCATGGCATTGAAGCCAACTGCCACCGCCGCACTGAAGACGAAGGCGACCGTGATCGCGAGCGAGATGAGCGTCATCATCCCGGGCTTGCGGTCGGCGATCTCGCCCCA
>JAYUTY010000327.1:0-4280 GCA_043754875.1 Gemmatimonadota bacterium | reverse complement strand
CCGGGCAACACGCACGGACGCGAGAGCGGGACGAGCATGGCGGCGCCTGTGGTGTCAGGGCTGGCGGCGCTCATCAAGTCGTACTACCCGAAGCTCGCGGCGGCCGAGGTGAAGCGCATCAACCTCACGTCGGCCACCCCATACCGCGACCAGCAGGTCGTGAAGCCGGGCGGCGGAGGCGAGCGCGTGCCGTTCGGGTCGTCATCCGCCAGCGGTGCGATCGTGGACGCGTACGCGGCGTTGCGGATGGCCGCGCAGGGTGGCGACTCGCACCACTAGCCGCCCACGCCGCCTCCGCCGCTCGGCGAGGGGTCGTGCTGCTCGATCTCCTGCGCGCTCGATGTGCGCCGATCCACGTTGAGCGCAGTGATCGCGTTCGTGGGGCACTCGTGAACGAAGCCGCCGTCCGCCGGAGACCATTCCGCGACGCGGATGCGCGCGAACGCCTTGCCGCGGCTGTCCAGCCCCATCACCGAGGGGGCGAGCGCCACGCAGGTTTCGCAGCCGGTGCACCGCTCGCGGTCCACGTCGATCTGCACGCGGCGGCGCGGGAAGACCGTTCCGGGATGGTCCCAGTACGAGTCGAAGCGCTCGAGCGCGCGCATGGCGGCGGCGTAGCCGGCCGCGATGTTCGCGGAGGTGTCGGTGAAGCTCAGCCAGTTCGCGTCATCCACCTTGGGGCGGACGAGCACCATCGGCGGTCCGTGCCAGCGCTCGAGCGGGTACTGCTGCAGCGCATGCATCATCATCGTCGCGGCGCGCATGTAGATCGTCGCGAAGCCACCGGCGTCGCCGCGCAGCGGCTGCGAGATGTCCGAGCTTCCCACGTCCACCGCGATGACCATGTCGGCGAAGCCAGCCGCGACGGACACCGGAAGGTTGTCCACCACGCCGCCATCGATGCACGTACGATCGCTGACGCGGCCGGGCGGGAAGAAGCCGGGCAGCGCGCACGAGGCGTAGACCGCATCGCGCACGGAAACGTCGGTGAGGCCGGGCAGCCCCCAGACGACGCGCGCGCCGCGGTGGAGATCGACGGTGTTGACGAGCAGCCGCTTGGGAAGCCCGTCGAAGGTCACGTCCGGGATCACGCCGACGCACAGCTCACGCAACGGCTCTTCCAGGTAGATCGATGGCGAGCGCATGCGGTCGAGCAGCATGCCGAAATGATTGACGCGGAAGAGATCCTTCCGCGTCATCGCACCGGCCTTCTGCTCGAGTGACTCCACCGACACGCCGCCAAGATGCGCCGCGGCGATCAGCGCCCCGATGCTCGTGCCGGCGTAGATGTCGGGGACGATGCCGCGCTCCTCGAGGGCACGCAGCACACCGATGTGCGCGAACCCCTTGAGTCCTCCTCCACCGAGCACGAGGGCGATGCGTCTGCTCATGAAAGGTCTTCTCCAGAGTGCAGGTACGACAAAGGGGCGGCCGCGATGGATCTGCGGCCGCCCCTCACTGCCGACATGTGCCGATTGGCTGCCGGCGAAAGCTATCGCGGTGCTACTGCAGGTACTGGTAGAGACCGAACAGTCCGACGATAGCGCCGCCGACGGCGATGGCATAGCCGGCACCGCCAGCGATGATGAGCCCGGCGAGGACTGCCACTCCGCCAACGATCATCATCGCCTGTGCCTGTCCGTAGCCTTTGCTCCGCGCCGCCGCCGCTGCATTGCCGGTCGCGGTTGCGGTCGCCGCGCGGTGAACGCCGGCCACGGCCGCGTCCCGGGTCGGGCCGGCAGCGGGGGAGGCCACGGTCGTCGTCGGTGCAGTGCTCTCGACGGGGCTGGCCGAGGGCATGACCGTGGAGCTGTCGACGACAGAGGTAACGGCCGCTGCCGTCGAATCCTGCTGGGCGCGGGCGGCGGGCGCAACGAGCAGCGCGGCGGCCATCGGGACGACGAGGTATCGAGCGTTCATGGAAATCCAGGTGCGGGTGGTCGAGCGGAGCGATGGTTCGCCCGCCGTGGTGAATGGTGGCGCCGTCGCGGCGCGTGGTCTAGTCTTGCAAATCCAACAGTGCAGCTCTGCTGCGAACTTCGGGCCGTTTCCAATCCGTCGCCATTTCTCGCCGATGAAGCCAGCCTTCCGCGCCCTTGCCGGCGTCGCGCTCGCCGCTCCACTCCTCGCCGGCGCCCAGTCCGCGGGCCGCGTCACACCGGCCGAGCTCGATGGGCACCTGCGCTTCCTCAGCTCGGACATGCTCGAGGGGCGCGCACCCGCCACGCGCGGTGGGCGGATCGCGGCCGAGTACATCGCCAGCCAGCTTCGCGGGTGGGGGATAGAGCCGGGCGCGAGCGGCTCCTTCTTCCAGAACGTGCCGATCGACGTCGTCGGAGCGGAGCGGGCGAGCATCCGCGCCTCGGCGAGCGGCCGGGCGACGGCCACGCTGCGCTACCCGGACGATGTGGTGATCTGGGCAGGGAGCGCGACGGCCCAGAGCGCCGCGCGTGGAGAGCTCGTCTTCGCCGGCTACGGCGCGACGGCGCCCGAGTACCGCTGGGATGATTTCAAGGATGTGGACGTGAAGGGGAAGATCCTCCTCGTCATCGTGAACGACCCGCCGGCGTCGGCCGCCGAGCCGGCGTTGTTCGGCGGGCGGGCGATGACGTATTACGGTCGGTGGCCGTACAAGTTCGAGGAGGCGGAGCGCCGCGGTGCGATCGGCGCACTGATCATTCACACGACGGAGCTGGCGGGCTATCCGTGGCACACCGTCGTCGGCTCGTGGGCCAAGGAGCAGCGCATGCTTCCGCGCGACGCCAGGCTCCCGACCGCGCTCGGTGCGCGAGGCTGGATCACCGACAGCGCGGCGACTGGATTGCTGGCGCAGGCAGGGCTGGACCTCAAGGCGCTGCGCGCGAAGGCGGCGACGCGTGACTTTCGCCCGGTCGCCACCGGCATCACGGTGGACATGAGCTTCGCGAACCGGGTGGAGCACCTGCGCTCGGAGAACGTCGTCGGCGTGGTGCGCGGTAGCGATCCGAAGCTGAGCAAGGAGTACGTGGCCTATTCGGCGCACTGGGATCACCTGGGCATCGGGCCGGTCGTCAACGGCGACTCGATCTACAATGGCGCGCTGGACAACGCGTCCGGGGTGGCGGACATGCTCGCGGTGGCGCGCGTTGCGGCGCAGTCGAAGCGTCCTCGCCGCTCGCAGCTGTTCGTCTTCGTCACGGCCGAGGAGTCCGGGTTACTGGGCTCGTCGTTCTTCGCGCAGAACCCGACCGTGCCGGTCCAGCAGATCGTCGCCAACGTCAACGTGGACGGCGGCAGCCTGCTGGGCCGCACGCGCGATCTCACCGTGCTGGGCGAGCACAAGAGCACGCTGGGCGCGCAGCTCGCGACGATGGTCGCCGCCGACAAGATGCGGCTCACGCCGGAGGAGCACCCGGAAGCGGGTGCGTTCTACCGCTCCGATCACTTCGCCTTCGCCAAGGCCGGCGTGCCGGCCGTGTCGATCGGCGGAGGTACGGACATCGTCGGGAAGCCCAAAGGGTGGGGCTCGCAGCAGCACGACGACTACGTGGAGCACCGCTACCACCAGCCGTCGGACGCGTACCGGCCGGACTTCGACCTGAGCGGAGCGGTGCAGCTGTCGGAGATCGTGTTCCGGTTCGGGCAGCGGCTCGCGAACGATGCCACCGTGCCAGCGTGGAGCCGTGACGCGGAGTTCCGCACCGCGCGACAGGCGGCGCAGCCGTGAGCGTCGCGCCGGCGGCGGCCGGCGAGGTGACGGGCGAAGGCGCGAGCTCCTCGGGCGGAGAGCGCAGCCTCGCGCGCGTCATCGGCACGTTCGGGCTCGCAGCCGGCATCGTGAACGTCACGATTGGCGGCGGCATCTTCCGCCTGCCTGCGGGAGTCGCCGCGGTGCTCGGCGCGGCGGCACCGCTCGCCTACGTGGCGTGCATCGCGGCGATGGGGCTGATCGTCCTCTGCTTCGCCGACGCGGGGAGCCGCGTCTCCTTGACCGGCGGGCCGTACGCGTATGTGGAGACGGCGTTCGGCCCCTTCATCGGCTTCCTGTGCGGCGCGCTGCTCTGGGTGGGGATCACGCTCGCGCTCTCGGCGGTGAGCTCGTTCTTCGCGGACTCGTTGCTCGCGCTGGTGCCCGCGATGGGCGCGACGGGCAAGCGCATCGCGATTCTGCTCGTGCTCGCGGTGCTGGGCGCTGCGAACATGCGCGGCGTCGGCGGTGTGACGCGCTTCAATGCGCTCGCGACGATCGCCAAGCTGCTCCCGCTCCTGCTCCTGATCATCCTCGGCGCGTTCGCGATGCG
>JAYUTY010000326.1:0-12318 GCA_043754875.1 Gemmatimonadota bacterium | reverse complement strand
GGTGGCTCGCGCCCACATGCAGGCGCTTCGCTCGCGTCTCGGCGGGACGCCCATCGTCAGGGCGTGGCGCGTCCCGACGAGCTCGGGGCGCAGCTGGCCATTCTGGTCAACGGCGCATTCGTCAGCGCGGAGCTGCTCAGGCCCGACGAAGCGACGGGCATCCGACTCGCGTCCGCGCGAGCGCTGGTCAGGCCGTAGGCAGCGCGAGCGTGAAGGTGGATCCGGCACCGACGACGCTCTCGACCGTGAGCTCGCCTCCCATACCGCGCGCGAGATCCCGGCTGATCGCCAGGCCAAGTCCCGTGCCCTCGTGCCGTCGCGTCAGCTTGGCGTCGAGCTGCACGAACGGCTGGAACACGCGCTCCAGCTCGTCCGACGCGATGCCGTGTCCCGTGTCGCTCACGCGCAGGAGCACGCGGCCAGCAGCGCCTTCCTCCGCGAGGCCACGCGCGCACGAGATCGAGACGTGTCCTCCGGGCTCGGTGAACTTGACAGCGTTCGACAACAGGTTGACCACGACCTGCTTGAGCTTCTCGCGATCGGCGCGCACCACGTACTGCTCGTCGCTGACTTCGAGCGCGAGGTGGATCTGCCTGGCATCCGCTTGGGGGCGAATCAGCGCCTCGCACGCCCCGAGCACCTCGTCGAGCGGCACGTCGGCCGCCTCGTAGTGCACCACGCCGGCGTCCACCTTCGCGTAGCTCAACACCGCGTTGATCAGCCCCAGCAGATGGCGCTGGCTCCGCTGGATTCGCGCGAGGTCCGAGCGCTGCAGCTCGGTGACCGGGCCGCGAATTCCCATCTCGATCAGCTCGACGTAGCCCCCGATCGCATTGAGCGGCGTGCGCAGCTCGTGGCTCATCACCGCGAGGAACTCCCCCTTGATCCGGTTAGCCGCCTGCGCTTCGGACCGGGACGCCTCCGCCTCGGCCCGGGCGACTTCGGCGTCGAGCAGCGCCTGCTCGCTCTCGACCAACAGGCGCTCGATCTCGCGGCGCGCCTCGACCTGGGCGGTCACGTCCGTGCCGTGGGCGATGACTCCAGATCGGGTGCCGTCCGACTCGACGATCGGCATATATACGAAGTCGACGAACCTCGCCTCGGCTGCCGACCCAGGCTCCCGCATCAGGTTGACAAGCACTTCACGTCCGACGAACAGCTCGCCAGTGGCCAGAACCTGATCCAGCAGACTGATGAAGTCCTGCCCCTGCGCTTCCGGAAGTGCGTCGGCAACCGATCGGCCGATCAGGTCGCGACGTCCGACCAGGTCGTAGTAGGCCGCGTTGACGAACTGGAAGATGTGCGTCGGCTCTCGTACGACCGCGAGAAAGGCTGGGGCGCGCTCGAAGACGTACGCGAGTCGGGCGCGCTCGACCTCCAGCTCGCGGAGCAGCCGCTCTCGTTCACGGACGGCATGCTCGCGTGCGGTCACATCGGTCGCAACAGCCACCGCGGCCACGATGTCGCCGGCAGCATTGCGGATCGGTGCTGCGCCGACCTCGATGCGCACCCGAGTCCCATCCGGACGCTCGATTTGGCCTATCCATTCAGCGACCGTCTCGCCACGAACCGCGCGGGCCGCGGGCCACTCCTCCGAGGCCACGCGGCGCCCATCCGTGTGATAGCCCACCCACTCGCGGCTGTACTCGTGGATGCCATTCGTCAGCGGGCGCGGCTCGCCCCAGATGCGCGTCACTCCCTCGTTGAGCGTGAGCACGCGCCCCGAGGGCGATTCGACGACGAAGACGGCGACGGGCAGCTGGGCGAGCACCGTGCGCAGCAGCAGGCGCTCCGCATCGAGCTCGGCAAGCAACCGGTCGCGCTCGGACGACGCACGCTCCACCGCGGTCAGGTCGGTGAGCACGGTGACCACGCCGGTGATCTCGCTCTCGCCACCGAGGATGGGCGCGGCCGCGGCGCGGATGGGCCGCCGGCCAGCTGGTACGCCGTCCGTTCCCGCCCGGTTCGAGTCGAGGAGGAACTGGCCATGCGAGCGCAGGCCCGCGAACGCCTGGCCGATCGGCGTCACCTCGAACGGCACCGGCTCACCCGTCGTGCGGTCCAGCAGCAGTGTGTAGAGCGGAGCGATCGCTCCGGTCGCACCATTACCAAGAGCCTCGACCGAGGACACGCCGAACTCCTTGAGCGCCGCCGCATTCGCGATGATGACCGCATCGCGACGCAACACCAGGAGCGCGTCGGGGATGCTTTCGATGACAGCAGCGAGCGTGGCGGCCCGCGCCTCGGCGTCCGTGCGCGCCGCCTCGATCTCGGCCTGCAGTCGCATGCGCTCCGACACGTCGCGCCAGAACAACGCCACCCCGCCGCCCGCGGCGGGGTATGCGTCGACCTCGAGGTGCGCGTCGATGCCCTCGCCGACGTAGTGATGAACGAAGTGCGTCTCGACGCGCTCGGCGACCACGCGGCGGTACCGTCGCTCCGGCTCCGCGCCGAGCGATGCGGGGAACGCGTCCCAGTGCGTGCGGCCGACCAGATCTCCGCGCGTGCGCCCGAGGAGACGCTCCGCGCTCGGGTTCACCGTCACGATGCGGAAATCGTCATCCATGAGCAGGTAGGCATCACTCACCTGGTCAAGCACCAGACCCGAGCCCAACAGCGCGCCATGCAGCTGTTCGCTCAGGGCATCGCGCTCCACCTGCGCAGCGCGGTCGAGCACGTGCGCCGTGGCGTCGAAGAGCGTGACGAGCACCCCGCCGACGCGCCCCAGGCCGTCGGGGACGGGGCTGAAGGACAGCGTGATGTACAACTCCTCGACTGGCCCCGACGCCCCCTGCCGTAGCAGTGGAAGACGAGCTTCCTCGAGTGTGACGGTCTCGCCGGCGAGCACTCGCGCGTAGATGGGTGCGGTGAGGTGCCAGACCTCGGGCCAGCACTCCCGCGTCGGCTGCCCGAGTCCGCCGGGGTGCTTCGTGGCGAGGAACGGTACGTAGCCGTCGTTGTAGATCTGAACGAGCTCGGGGCCCCAGAGCAGGATCATCGGAGAGCCAACTCCGAGCACGGTGGCGGCCGACGTCTGCAAGCTCCCTGACCAGGACGTGACGGCGCCGAGCGGAGTGCGCCGCCAGTCGAACGCGCGGCAGAGCGCACGCATCGCGCCGGGGCCGGCGAACAGGGCAGTCTCGGTGTCGTTCTTGCTCGTGCCCTGCGGCATTCGATGATCTCCGGCTCGTGAGCGCGCCGTCAACTGAACATCGTGACGCCGCTGCATAATAGTCTGAAGACTTGGGTGCGCACACGAGAGCATCTGACGCGACACCGTCGACTCTCCATGTCGAGTTCGGTGGAACGGCGAATGAACTCAGTCCAAGCGTCCGTCGCAGCAGATGGGGATTTCGCCCCGGCATTATCCGTGCTATTTTTTCCGCTTGCGCGAGTCGCGCCGTGCGCCGCCGTACTGCCTGCGTTGGGCGGGTGCGGAGACACGACGGCGTTCAAGCGCACCTCGAGCCGTTGATTCGCGACGTCCTGAGTGCAGCGTTCACCTTCGCGGACCCGTGGCGATGCACGATCGAGAACGACACGCGGCGCGGGGTCAATGACGCGAGGCCGACAGAGGTGACGCAGCCATCACAGGGCGTGCCTTCGCGGACCTCGTCGTCGCTAAGGGCTGCGGCGCGGCGTCTCCTCGCGCGCGAGCTGGGTGGCGAGCTGCGCGTCGACGCCGCCGAGGCGAGGGAGATCGCTGCCGCCGCGGAGGGGCTCGTCGCACGCGTGACCGGTGCGTTGTCTCGGTCGTTCAGCTCCTATGGCGCGATTGCGCTGGTCTCGCGCGCACTCACGCGCGCACAGGCCACCCATCCTGTGCTGTCGACGGTGACCCTGAGGGCGGCCGACGGCGCCGGCGTCGCCGGCCCGAT
The DNA here is from genome assembly GCA_043754875.1 of Gemmatimonadota bacterium. Taxonomy (GTDB): domain Bacteria; phylum Gemmatimonadota; class Gemmatimonadetes; order Gemmatimonadales; family Gemmatimonadaceae; genus AG11. The sequence goes on along the minus strand of JAYUTY010000326.1, from coordinate 8,440 downwards.
CGATCGCTCCGCCACCGTCGGCGGGCTGATGGCGTCGGCGCACACGGCTGGCGCATCCGCGATCCTGGAAGGCGCTACCGTCTGGCTCGCGGAGCTCGCCGACCTGCTCGGTGAGCTCATTGGCGACAATCTGGCCAGGACGATCCTGGAGCAGAGCGCCACGGCGCGCGACGACCGCGCGCCCTCGCCCGGCGCGGCGCTCGTCGCCGCATCGAGGCCAGGGGACGCCGGCGCTGCGCGCGAAACTGATCACGACGCACCCATGACGGTGGATGAACCATGATGGACGACACGAACACGGAGACAACTCCAGGGCGCGAGGCACGCCGCACCGAGGGCGAGCTGCCGTCGACGGCCACACCTCATCCACTCTCCCTTCTGTCGACCGGCGTTCCCGGGCTGGACGCCGTGCTCGGTGGCGGACTGCCAGAGTTCTCGTTCAACGTGCTCGCCGGAGGGCCTGGCGCTGGGAAGACCACGCTCGCGCAGCAGATCCTCTTCGCGAATGCGACACCCGAGCGACCGGCGCTCTACTTCACGGTGCTCGGCGAGCCCACGGTGAAGATGCTGCGCTACCAGCAGCAGTTTCGATTTTTCCGGCCGGAGCTGGTCGGGACGGCGGTTCACTATCTCAACCTGACCGAAGAGGTCGCGTCGGGCGACCTCAGCCTGGTGCTGGACAGGATCTCGAGCGAAGTCGAGCGCCTGAGCCCCGCGCTCGTGATCGTGGACTCGTTCCGGACGATGCGGTCCGGGATCGATGACGTTGCCGGCGCGGGTCCGGCGCTCAGGCGACCGCTGTTGACGCTCGAGACCTTCGTCCAGCGACTTGCCCTGCACCTCACCACGTGGCAGGTGACCTCGCTGCTCATCGGCGAATATACGGAGGCCGAGCAGCGCCAGCCGCTGTTCACGATCGCTGACGGCATCCTCTGGCTCGCGCAGGCGACCGATCGGAATTCCGTCGTGCGTCAAGTGCAGGCGGTGAAGGTGCGGGGCCAGGCCCACATGCCCGGGCTGCACACGTTCCGCATCACCCACGACGGGCTCCAGGTCTTCCCACGCATCCCGGACCAGCAGTGGGGTCGGCGAGTGGGGCATCCGCGGACGGACACTCGCCTGTCCACCGGAGTGCCCGGCCTCGACGCGCTCCTCGGAGGCGGCATCCCGGCGGGCGACGCGGTCATGCTCGCCGGTGCGACGGGCACGGGCAAGTCCACCTTCGGCATGCTGTTCGCCGCTGAAGGGCTGCGGCGAGGCGAGGCGGTCGTGGTCGCCGCGTTCGAGGAGTATCCGACGGACTACCTGAACCGACTGCGCGCCTTCGACGTGGACCCGGACGCGATGACGGCCGAGGGGCGCCTGCGCGTCACCTACCTTCGTCCCCTCGACCTGTCGGTGGACGAGGCCCTCGCCGAGCTCCTGATGAACGTGCGCGAGAGCGGGGCGACGCGCGTGGTGATCGACTCACTTACCGGCTTCGAGGTCGCGCTCGCGCCCGCGTTCCGCGAGGACTTCCGCGAGTCGCTCTACCGCCTCGTCGGCGCCCTGACCGCCACCGGCGTGACCGTTTTCATGGTGCTCGAGGCGGTGGCGTCGTCGGCCGCCCTCAACTTCACCGGTGAGCGGGTGAGCTTCATCACGGACGACATTCTGGTGCAGCGCTACGTGGAGCTCGACGGCGCGCTCCAGAGAGTGCTCTCGGTCGTGAAGATGCGGCGCAGCGAGCACAGCCATGCGTTCTGGCGGTATCAGCTGACGCCGACGGGTGCGGTGATTGGCGAGCCCCTCCTTGGCTACCAGGGCGTCCTGACCGGAAATCCCTACTGCACGGATGAAGGCTCGCGTGCCCGCGGTAGCGATCCCAGGGGGCTGACGACGCCGGAAGCCGCGGTGCTGGACGCGCTGCTCCGCTCGGGAGAGGCGCCGCTCGATGCGATCGCCGCGAGCGCCGGCGTCACGCGGACGGACATCGGTGCGGTGCTCGAGCGTCTGGTCGCGCTCGGCTACGCGGTCCATGCTGAGGCCAGCGACACCGGCATCGCGGTGTACCGCGCGGTCGCCCGTACCGCCGGACCGTGACCTGCGGCGGCGGATCAGGCGCGCTCACCGACAGCCTCCGGCGGTGAGCGCGTCGCACTACTGGATCTGGATGTAGAGCGGCATCGGCCAGAGGCGGAGGATGTCGCCGCGCGGCGTCGGCGGCCGGTCGTTCTTCGCCTTGGTGAACTGCTTCCACCCCGTGAACTGCACCGGCTCGCGCTTGATGTCGCGCCAGTAGGTGTCGCGTTTCATCCACGGCGGGCCGAAGCCATCCATGTGCATCACGACCTGCACGCGCGGGTCGAGCGCGATCTTCCGCGTGTTGGTGACGCCTCCCGGCGTGAAGCGGTGCACGATCAGGACTTTGGGCGGCAGCTTGTACTTGTCCACGAGCCCCGCGAGAAAGCGTGAGGCGTAGTTGACGTCGGCTGCGTCGTACGTGCCGATCCGGCGTCCCGGAACGCCGCCGTTCTTCATCGAGAACTCCGGATCGATGGCGAGGTGCACGTCGGGGCGGACGAGGAACTTCTCGATCCACGGCAACTCCGCCTGCAGCGTGCTCTGCCCCACCTGCAGGTCCACGAACAACAGCGCGCCGCGTGACGCCGCCCATCCGTACACCTTCTCGATCATCGCGCTGTCGTGGCGCGTGCGGTACTTCCCGCTCGTGCCGGGGACTCCGTCGGCGACGAGCACGATGACGTGCAGCGCTGGCTGCACGGGGTGCGCGGGATCGATCCGGTTCCATGCCGCGACTTCCGCGTCGAGCGTGCGCAGCATTTCCTCGGGGGCAAGCTCGCCGAGGATGCCCATGCGCTTCGAGAGCGGGTTGCCGTAGAAGGCGATGATGCGCTTGGCCGGGAGGATGCTCCCCGGCAACGGCGCGGGCCCCTTCACCGGCCAGAGCGAGTCCAGCGGGCTCCCCACTCCGCCGAAGGCCAGATGGCGGTCGCCGGCCTTCGGGCCCATGAAGCCGCGCGGGCGCGGGTGAGTCGTGTCCGGCGTCGCGCGCTCGCGGATCGCTGGCAGGGGCAGCGTGTCACGCACGGTCGCGCGCCGCGCCGCGAGGAGCGAGTCGACCGTGTCGGCTCTGGCACGAGGCGCTACAGGAGGCGCTGCGTCCCGAATCGGTGCGCTCGATCCGGGCGCGGGCGGCGCGGGCGCATCCGCGGCATCGGTCCGCCGTGCGCCTTCCGTGCACGCGACGGCGATGAACGTCGCGAGGACGGCGAGCAGCGCGCGACCGCGCGGAATGGCAAGCATGGAGGATCGAAGCGGCACGAGGCAACGGCGGGCGAAGGTGATGAGCGGAATCAAGCGAGTGTAGGATGGCGCCGGAGGCGGGTCACGTGAAGTGGTCACGCCCGATTGCGTGCAGGCGCTACTCAGGTGCTACTCAGGTGCTACTCAGGTGCTACTGGTGGACGGTCCGACGTTGGCTCGGTGAGACGAGGCTGGACGCAGGAAAGCGCTCCGCTCAACGCCGGCGATCGGCGCAGCTCTCCAGCACCAGGCCTCGCAGCCAACGATGCGCCGCATCCCCTTCCATTCGCGGATGCCAGAGCAGCGACATCGCGATCTCCGGCGTGGCAACCGGCAGGGAAAAGCAATGCATCCCGACACGGAGCGCGCCGGTGAGTCGCTCGGGCACGCTGGCGATCAGATCGGAAGCCCGCGCGAGTGCCAGTGCGCTGGAGAAGCTGCCGACCATCGTCACGAGCTTCCGTTCCAGGCCGATCGACTTCAGCGCTTCATCGATCGGCCCGGTCAGCACACCCCGGCGCGATACGACGACGTGGTCGGCTCTCGCGTACCGGGCGGGAGTGATCTTGCCGCGGCTCAGCGCATGACCGCGCCGCACGACGCCGACGACGCGGTCGGTGAAGAGGCCGCGCATCCGGAGCTCCGGGCTCGTGGCTGCGCCGATGACGCCGGTCTCCAGATCGATCGTCCCGTCGCGTAGCGACGCGCTGTCCTTGTCCGGTTTCTGCACGAAGCGGAGACGCACACCAGGCGCCTGCTCGCCGCTGCGCGCGAGGAGCCGAGGCCCAAACGTCTCGACGAACCCCTCGCGCGTGCGAAGCGTGAACGTCCTGACGAGGTGCTCGAGGTCGAGTGGTCCATCGGGGCGCAGCACCGCCTCTGCCTCGCGCACCAGCCGGCCTACCGGCTCCCTCAGCTCGAGCGCGCGAGGGGTCGGCACGAGACCACGCCCTGCTCTGACGAGCAGCGGGTCGCCCGTTGCCGTTCGCAGCCGCGACAGCGTGCGACTCATCGCCGAGGGGCTGAGTCGCAGTCGCCGGGCCGCGCGCGCGACGCTGCCCTCGGCGAGCAGCACGTCCAAGGTGACGAGCAGGTTGAGATCGGGTGTCGGCATGAATCAACGATAACAGCATGCATTCGGATATGGCGTTTTGTGCATGTATAAAGTGCAATTGATGCGTCTACCGCCGCATTACTAGACGGCTACGCTTCTCTGATCGACACTCGTGAAGCCACCAGCATGTGGAGAAGCTGATGACGTCAATCGCTGATGGACGCGCTGTGGCAGTCGCTGGAGGCGAGCGAGGCACCAGCTCTACTCGCTGGGCGCTGGCCAGCCTCTCGCTCTCGACGCTGATGCCGTCGCTCGACACGAGCATCGCCAACGTTGGCTTGCCGACGCTGGCGCGGGCATTCGCGGTGTCGTTCCAGGAAGTGCAGTGGATCGTCCTCGCCTACCTGCTCGCGATCACCTCGCTGATCGTCAGCGCCGGGCGACTGGGCGATGTCGTCGGCCGAAAGCGACTGCTGCTCGTCGGGATCGGTCTGTTCACGGCCGCTTCCCTGTTGTGCGGCGTCGCACCGACATTCTGGGTACTGCTCGTCGCACGCGCCGCGCAGGGCCTTGGCGCCGCCATCATGCTGGCGCTCACAATGGCAGTGGTCGGCGCGACGGTGCCGAGTGCCAGAACAGGCAGCGCCATGGGCCTTCTCGGGACGATGTCTGCGGTGGGTACGACGCTTGGTCCCTCGCTCGGCGGAGTACTTCTCTCCGGGCCCGGATGGCGCGCGATCTTCCTGATCAACGTGCCGTTGGGGATCCTGAACTTCGCGCTCGCCCAGCGCACTCTTCCCGCCGATCGTCCGTCATCGAAGGCAGATCGCGCCGGATTCGACACGCTCGGCACGCTGCTGCTCGCCCTGACCCTCACCGCCTATTCACTGGCCATGACGATCGGGCGCGGGAGCTTCGGCACGCACAATCTGGCGCTGCTTTCGGCCGCCGCCGTTGGGATCGTGCTGTTCGGCCTCGTCGAGACGAGAGCGGCGTCACCACTGCTTCCGCTCGCGAGCTTCCACAGCCCGGGGCTGCAGATGCGCCTCGTGCTGAGCGTCCTCGTCTCCACCGTGATGATGGCGACGCTCGTCGTGGGGCCGTTCTACCTCTCGCGTGCGCTGGGGCTCGACGCGGCTCACGTCGGGCTCGTGATCTCCGTCGGCCCGTTCGTCGCGGCGCTGGCCGGCCTGGCGACGGGTCGCGTCGTCGATCGGTTCGGCGCCGCGAGAATGGATACTGCCGCCCTGGTCGGATTGTCCGTCGGCCTGCTGGCGCTCTCGCGTGCGCCGGAGCGATTCGGGATCGCGGGCTACCTCGCGGCGATCGTCGTCGTCACCGCGAACTACGCGTTGTTCCAGGCCGCCAACAACACGGCGGTCATGACTGACATTCGCACCGATGATCGAGGCGTCGTCTCCGGTCTGCTCGGCCTCTCACGCAACCTCGGACTCATCACCGGTGCGTCCGCCATGGGCGCGGTGTTCGCGTTCGCGTCGTCGGCGACCGACGTCTCCGTGAGCCGCCCTGCGGCGGTCGCGGCAGGGATGCGAGCCACCTTCACCGTCGCGGCGTTGCTGATCCTCGCGGGACTCGCGATCAGGCTCGCGATGCTGCTACAGATCTTCGCTGGGCCGCGTGCGACGACCGGCGGCGAGTCGAGTGCCGTGGGCGACGAGCAGATCGCTCCGTGACAGGATGCCCACGACGCGCCGAGGATCGGCGCGCTCCACGACCGGCAGGCGGCCAACGCCCTCGGTGACCATCAAATCGGCCGCGTCGCGCAAGGTGCTGTCGCCGTAGACGACCGCCGGCGCGCGGCGCACGACGTCGTGCACGAGCCGCAGTCCGTCGAGCGAGACGTCCGGCCCGGTGAGCAGGTCGCGCCGCGTCACCACGCCCACCAGCAACCCATCGGCGTCGAGCACCGGAAAGCCCTGGTGCGACGCGGACTCGGTCGAGTCCAGCCACTCGCGCACCTCGGCGAGCGGCTCATCGGCGTCCAGCGATACGACGTTCGTGCTCGCGACGTCGCGGGCGATCACGTGCGCGAGATGGTCGACGGCATATTCGGTCCGCACTGCGGCACCTCGCCGCGCGAGCTTCTCGGTCATGATGGAGTGACGACTCAGCAGGAGCGCAGCGAAGTACGCCGCCGTGCAGCCCGCGAGCAGCGGCAGCAGCCCCACCGGCTGTCGCGTGGTCTCGAAGGCGAAGACGATCGACGTCAGCAGCGCGTGCGACGCACCGGCGAAGGTGGCCGCCATTCCGACCAGCGCGGCGACGCGTGCGTCGACGCCGAGTGCCGGTGCCACGGACGCGAGCCCTGCTCCAGCAAGCGCGCCGGCGCCGCCGCCGATGGTGAACAGCGGCGCGAGCGTGCCGCCGCTCGTACCGCTGCCCAGGTACACCGCCCAGGCGATCAGCTTGAGGACGACGAGCACCACGAGCGCACGACCGACGATCGTGCCGGCGAGGATGCCCTCGATGTTGCTGTAGCCCACCCCGAGCACGCGCGGCTCGATGTAGCCGCAGATGCCGACGGCCACTGCGCCGATGGCCGGCCACCACATCCAGTGCACGGGCAGCCGCTCGAAGGCGTCCTCGATCACGTACGTGAAGCGGCTCACCCCCACCGCGAATGCACCGATCAGCGCGCCGAGCACGGCGTAGAGCGCGAGCGCCTCGCCGCCCGGCTGGGCGAACGGTGGCACGGCGAACACCGGCGCCGTTCCCTCGAAGGCAACTCGCACCGCCGCAGCCACCGCAGCGGCGAGCGCCACGGGGATGAGCGACCGTGGACGGTATTCGAACAGCAGCAGCTCGACCGCGAGCAGCACCGCGCTCACCGGACTCCCGAACGTGGCCGCCATTCCGGCCGCGGCGCCTGCAGCGAGCAGCGTCTTGCGCTCATCGGCGCTGACGTGGACGTACTGCCCCATGATCGAACCGAGCGCGCCGCCGGTCGCGATGATCGGCCCCTCGGCGCCGAACGGGCCGCCAGTGCCGATCGCGAGCGCGGCCGAGAGCGGCTTCAGGAACATCACGCGTATGGGAATGCGGCTCTCCCCGTAGAGCACCTTCTCCATCACTTCGGGAATCCCGTGCCCACGGATGGCGCTCGAGCCATAGCGCGCCATGAGTCCCACACCGAGCGCGCCGATGACCGGGATCACGAGCACCCAGAGACCGACGTGGCTCTCGGCAGGCGACGACGCGGCGACGCTCGCTCGCTGAAAGAAGGCGAGGTTCGTGATCAGCGCGATGAGCATCACGAGCAGTCGAGCGACAAAGCCGGCAGCGGCGGCGATCACCACCGCCATGCCGCAGACGATCACGGTGCGACGGTCCACGGGCTGGTAGTCGTCCGGGACGCGGTGCTCGGCCGTGGCGAAGGCCGCGCGCTCGAGCTCCAGCCCTGGCGAGACGGGCAGTGCGTCGTCGGCGCGCGGCCCGCTCGCATTCGTCAGGTCGGGCATCGATCCGTCGGTGCGGTCATGCATCGTGTTCGAAGAAGAGGGGGGCCGGCTCGCCGCCGAGTCCGGACGCCTCGAGCCACTCCTCGAGCGTGTCGGCGAGGACGGCGCGACGCGCAGGGGCGAGGCGGGCCAACCCGCTCACCAGCTGCGTCTGCACCGTTGGCGGTGCATCCGCGAGCAGCGAGCGTCCTCGCGGCGTGAGAGCCACGGCGACCCGGCGTGCATCGTCGGCCGCGGGAGTGCGGGTGACGAGGCGCCGCTCCACGAGCCGGGTCACGACACCGGAGACGGTGCTCTGGTGCGTGAGCGTCAGCTCGGCAAGCTCGCCAACGCTCAACGGTCCGTCCGCGCTGGCGAGCTGACGGAGGATGAAGAGCTGCGCCCCGCTGATGCCGCTGCGGCTCTCGACGGCGCGCGCCGAGCCGGCGAGCGCGCGCACGAGGTGTCGCGCGGCGTCCATCACGCGGGCGGCGGTTTTTATATTGGTACCCATGCAATCATGGTAGGGCGGCGCTCCTGGTGGGACAAGTGCCCTGTTCGTGCCGCGGCCCCGCCCTTGCGTCTCGGGCGAGCCGGATCGTCCTCGCTCGACTCGAGCCGC